>NZ_BAAFGR010000135.1:0-23015 GCF_041154655.1 Nocardia sp. JMUB6875 | reverse complement strand
GAGCCCGGTAGATCTCGACGTGACAAACGCGACTGCCCGATCGGCACTGCCATTCGAATGCTCCCCATGCACCCAAACAGTCTGCTCGAGCGCGGGCCGCACGCAACTCGGCATGAGCGGACGTTCTCGGATACCGAGATGACCCCGAGATGCCGTGGGTCGTTGATCTTCGGTTAAGGGGCGGTGGTCGCGGCGGATCGGGCGGGTCGCGGGTTGTTAGAGAATTGCGTCAGGGGCGAGTGCGGGGCAGTAGTGTGCGCTCGAGTCCGACGAAGCTGGCTCGGAGAGCCTGGCGGGCAGAGGCTTTCAGGGTGCGGTGGTGACAATCGGCCCGGAGTGTCACCACCGCACGATGCTGATTGCCTCCAGCAAGGGGGCGGTCCAACCCGACGAGTTCATTTGGGGTCCTTTCGGATTGGCGATTTGGACGGGGTCTTGCGTCGGGTTGAGTGGCGGGAGTGCCGAATCTTCGAACGCGCCGGCTGGTCGTGGGTGGTCGAATTTCACCTGACTATGGCGGCCGGTCTGGTGCTATGTGACGAGGGAGTTTTCGGCTAGTTCTGTTGCTGCGCACGATATTCGGTGACGGGTAGGCCGCCGACGCCCCAGTCTTCCAGGTCTACCTCGTCGATCACGACGAAGGTGGTGTGGGGGTCTTTGCCGAGGATGTCGACGAGGACGTCGGTCATGCGGGTGATGATCTGGGACTTCTGGGCGGGGGTGACGGCTTCGCGGGTGACTTTTACGTTGATGTAAGGCATTCGGGGTCCTGGGGTTTGTCGGGGGCGGGTCAGGCGCGGGTGGTGACGTAGCCGCCGTCGGCGCCGATCACGGTGCCGGTGAGGAAGGTGGCGTCGGTGAGGTGCAGGACGGAGTCGGCGATGTCGGCGGGTTCGGCGACTCGGTTCAGGACGGCGAGAGCGGCCAGGGCGTCGAGGTCGGAGTCCGCGTGCAGCGGGGTGCGGACGATGCCGGGAGCGACCTCGTTCACGCGGATGCCGTAGGGGGCGAGTTCGGCGGCCAGTGCCACGGTGAGGGCGCGGACGCCGCCCTTGGAGACCAGCGGGGCGGAGGCGGGGAAACCGCTGATGGCGTGGGAGAGCAGCACGGTGGTGATGTTCACGATCGCACCGCCACGAGCTTGGTCGATCATGCGGCGGGCCACCGCCTGGGTGATCAGGTAGGTGCCGCGCAGGTTTCCGCTCAGGAAATGGTCGAGGTCGGCGGCAGCGACGTCGAGGAAGGGGACGGAGGCGAAGGTGCCGGCATTGTTGACCAGGATGTCGACGCCGCCGAACTCCGCTGTCGCCGTGTCGACCAGGGCTGCGCCGGTCTTCGGGTCGGTGAGGTCGGCAACGGTCCAACGCAACCGCTCGTCGGAGCCGAGGCGGGCCGCGGCGGCGGCTAGTTTGTCGGCGTCGCGGCCGTTGATCACCACATTGTCGCCACGTGCGAGCAGGGCTTCCGCGATGGCGTAGCCGATGCCGCTGGAGCCGCCGGTGACGATCGCGGTGCGGGAAGTCGTTGTTCTCATGAGGAAAGCTTCGACCCCGGAAACATATTAGTCCACGACGCAGTCTTGTGGATATTACTAGACTCCACTTATGAATCTGGATGTGCGCGATCTGGAACTGCTGGACGCTCTGGCCGGTGGCGGGACGCTGCAGCAGGCCGCGGACCGGCTGTTCGTGAGCCAACCGGCGTTGAGTCAGCGCCTGCTGCGGATGGAGGAACGACTGGGCACACCGGTCTTCGATCGGGTGGGTCGGCGGCTGGTGCCCAATCAGGCAGGGGCGCGTCTGTTGCCTCGGGCGTCACGGATTCTGGCGGATCTGGCCGCCGCCGAACGTGAGGTGAGTGAGGTGGCGCGCAGCGGGGATCGGCACATTCGAGTGTCGACACAATGCTCCACCACCGTGTCCTGGTTGACGCCGGTCATGCGAGAGATGCGCAAAGCCCGTCCCGACAACGCGATCCGGGTGGTCAGCGCCAGCGACGATGATTTGGCCGATGCGCTACTGACACAGCTCATCGATGTGGCCGTGCTGACCAAACTGACCCCGGCGGCCGCCCAGGTCAAGCTGACCCATCTCATGGACGACGAGATGCTGGCCGTGGTGGCATCCGAACATCGTTGGGCGACAAGGAAGTACGTGGCGGGACCCGATTTCGCCACCGAGAACCTGATCCTGTACGACGGCTACGATCAGAGCCGTCCGAACGCGATGCCGCTGCCGATTCCACCGGGTGCACGCCCAGACCGGATCACCATCGTCCCGATGCTCACCGAACTGGTTGTCGAATTGGTCGCGGCGGGGGAAGGAGTCGGTGTCCTGCCGTCCTGGGTGATCGCGCCGTACCTGGCCCGGGGCGAGGTCACCGCGGTGCGGATCGGACCGCGAGGCGATACCCGAGCCTGGTACGCCGCCACCAGAACCGACGACGAGCGGGCACACATTCTCGACTTTGTCGGGCGGTTGGTGAGCCACTTCGCCGACGGCAGGACGGGGTAGATCGGCCGGCTCAGCCTGCGAGCTTCGCCAGGTTGGGGAAGTTGGACAGTTCCCAGCCGCCGTCGACCACCATGTCGATGCCGGTGATGTAGGAGGCGTCGTCGGAGGCGAGGAACAGGCTGGGTCCGGCGATCTGTTCCGGGGTGGCGGGCGCGCCCATCGGAATGCGGTCCAGGAACATCTGTTTGGCCGGTTCGTAGCCCATGATGGGGGCCACCAGCGGGGTGTCCACCAGGCCCGGGAGGATGGCGTTCACGCGGATGCGGTGCTGGGCCAGTTCCAGGGCGGCGGTCTTGGTGAACATCACGACTCCCGCCTTGCCGGTGGAGTAGGCGCTGCCGCCGGGCATGGGGACGCGGGCGTCGAGGGAGGAGATGTTCACGATCGCGCCGCCGCCGGACGACTTCATCAGGCGCGCTTCGTGTTTGGTGCACAAGAAGACGCTCTTCTGGATCAGGTCGATGGTGAAGTCCCAGTCGGCTTCCAAGAGGTCGGTGACCGCGCCGATGCGGGACGCGCCCGCAGCGTTGAAGGCGGCATCCAATCGACCGAAACGCTCTGCGGCGACGCCGATTCCGGCCTCGATCTGCGCCTCGTCGGTGACGTCGGCGACCGCCGGGACGAAGGACTCCCCCAGTTCGGCGGCCTTCTTCTCGAGTCCGGCCTCGTCGATGTCGAGCCCGACCACGTTCGCGCCCTCGGCGATCAGCGCGGCCGCGATGGCCGCGCCGATCCCGGACGCCGCACCCGTGACGACCGCGGTGCGGCCGTCGAATCTGCTGGCGTTCACTAGTTTTCGCTCCTAATGCCGTCCGGCGCGCAGGAACTCGCCCGTGCGCTCCTTGCCGAGGGTGGCCGACTTCTCGCCGAGCCCGAACACGTACTCGCCGTTGACCAGGACCGCGGTCACGGTGTCGTCATTGCGGTTGACCATGCGGGAGAGGTTGTCGAACTCGGGAATCGGGTTCTCCGCGTAGGACTCCAGGCTCTCGTCCAGCCGCGCCGGATCGATGATCAGCACATCCGCCCGGTCGCCCTCGCGCAGGTGGCCGGCGTCGAGGTCGTACCAGTCGGCCAGTTCACCGGTGACCCGGTGCACGGCGCGCTCGACCGTCAGGAACGGCTTGCCCGCCTGCTGCGCCCGGTGCACCCGCTCGAGGAAGCGCAGCCCGAAGTTGTAGAAGGCCATGTTCCGCAGATGCGCGCCCGCGTCCGAGAAGCCCAGCTGCACACTGGGATCCGCGGCCAGCGCGTTCAGCACCTCGGGCCGGTGGTTGGAGATGGTGGTGCGCCAGCGCACCCCGGAGCCGTGCTCGACCAGCAGGTCCAGGAAGGCGTCCACCGGGTGGATGCCGCCGCGATCCAGCCCGACCTGACCGAAGGTCTTGCCGACCACGCTCGGGTCCGGGCATTCGGTGATCTCGGCGTCGAAGAAGTCCCGGTGCCAGACGCGCGGGCCCCACTTCTTGTCGTAGTCCTTGCGGAACGCGCGCCGGTAGGCGGGATCCTTGAACAGCTCGTGCCGCTTCTCCAACTGGTTGGACAGGTGCAGAGCCGCTGCGCCGGAACCGAATTCCTCGAACACCGGCAGATCGATGCCGTCGGAGTACACCTCGAACGGCACCGGCAGATGCTGCCAGCGGAAGTCGCCGCCGAGCCGGTTGATGATCTTGCCGATCAGCGGGAAGACCTTCACCACACCGGGAATCGCCTTGATATCGGCCGCCGAGAGCAGGCTCACCTTCAGATTGGGCCGGAAGAAGCCCAGGCTGCTGGCGGCCATGCCGACCAGGCTCTGCGGCCGCGCCACGTCCGGGCCGCCCTGCAGCGCCCGTTTCCGGTCGCGCAGAATGCGATTCAGCCGCCGGCGCTCCTTGGCGGTGGCATAGGTGGACGGCAGCGTGCGCGAGCGGCACACCTCGCCGTCGAGCTTGTCGAACAGCAGCTGCTGCGAGGACATGCCGACGAAGCCCGCGTCCAGGGCCTCGCGCAGCTTGTGCTCCATGGCCGTCAGCTCCGACTCGGTCGGCGTCACGTCCGGATCGGTGGAGCGTTGCAGGCCCATCTGCGCGGTCCGGATATCCGAATGTCCGATGAAGGCGGCGATATTCGGACCCAGCGGCAGCGACTCCAGCGCGTTCACGTACCCGTGCGCGCTGTTCCAGGTCTTCAACCCGTCGACCGCGGCGACCACGTGCTTGCGCGGAATCGCCTCCACCCGCCCGAACAGGTCACCCGCGTCCGACCCCTCGACGTGCACGGTGGACAGCGAGCAGGAGCCGAGCACCAGTGTGGTGACGCCGTGCCGCAGCGACTCCGACAGCGTCGGGTCCAGCAGCACCTCGACGTCGTAGTGGGTGTGGATGTCGATCATGCCGGGCATGACCCAGCGCCCGGTCGCGTCGATCACCCGGCCGCAGCCGGTCTCGTCCAGCGGCGTGGCCGAGACCGTCGCCACCCGGCCGTCGCGGATGCCCAGATGACGCATGGCCGAGGGCGCGCCGGTGCCGTCGAACCAGCGGCCGTTCTTGATGATGGTGTCGTACACAGGAATTCACTCCCCCAACGAGAGGTCGCGGCGCAGCACCTTGCCGGTGGCATTGCGCGGCAGGGGTTCCGCGGTGACCAGCCAGCGGGCGGGCACCTTGAAGTAGGCCAGCTGCCTGGCCACGTGATCGCGCAACTCGTCCTCGGTCGTCGAATCCGGTTGGTCGACAACGACGATGGCGGCCACCTCCTGGCCGAGATCCTCGTGCGGGACGCCGATCACGGCCGACTCCCGCACCGCCGGATGCTCGTCCAGGACGTTCTCGATCTCCTGCGGGTAGACGTTCTCGCCGCCGCGCAGGATCAGATCCGACCGGCGGCCGGAGATGTAGAGCTTGCCCTCGCGCAGGGTGCCGAAGTCACCGGTGCGCAGCCAGCGGTTCTCGTCGATGGCGGCCTCGGTGGCGGCCTCGTTGTTCCAGTAGCCGAGCATGACGTAGGGCGAGCGGATGCAGATCTCGCCCTCCTCGCCGTCGGGCACGACCTTGCCGTCGGGATCGCGGATCTCGAGCGAGACGCCGATGACGGCGCGGCCCACGGTCTCGTTGTCGGCGGCCAACTCCGGCGGGGTGGCCACGGTCGCGGCGGTGCCGGACTCGGTGCAGCCGTAACTGGTGGTCAGGCCCTGCAACGCGACCGGGAACCGCTCGCGCAGCCGCTGCACCAGCGCGGGCGAGGCCGGGGCGGAGTTCAGCGAGAACGCGGTCAGCGAGGACAGGTCGTACTTCGAGATGTCCACGGCCAGAATGCGACTCGCCAGGGTCGGCACGGCGGCCCAGTTGGTGACGCGCTCGGCCTCGACCAGCTTCAGCAGCGACTCGGCGTCGAACGCGCCCGAGGACGGGAACACCACGGCGTCGCCGGTGGTCAGTCGCGGGATCGACAGATTGTGCAGGCTCGCGATGTGGAACAGCGGCATGGTCGCCAGATACCGGCGGCCCTGCGGGGAGCCGTCCCACGCCTGGCCGCGGAATCCGGCCGCCAGCGCGTCCATGAAACGGTGGTAGTCGGCGACCGCGACCAGGTTCTGCTGGGTGTGCACAACGCCCTTGGGGCGACCGGTGGTGCCGGAGGTGTAGAGGATGATCGCCGGATCGTCCGCGGACACCGCGGTGGCCGGATTACCGCCCGCGAACTCCGCGAACAGCGCGGGAAGATCGGTCTCCATGGTGAGCACCGGGATATCGGTGCCGGTCTCGGCTGCCAGCGCCGCCCGCTTCGCGTCGGCGACAACCACTTTCGGCTCGGAATGCTCGAGGCCGTATTCGATCTCGCGCGGCGCCCACCACGCGTTGTAACCGACCGGGATCGCACCGAGGCGCTGTGCCGCCCAGAAGGTCAGCACCCATTCCGGGGTGTTCGCGGCCAGGATGCCGACCCGATCACCCTTGCCGACGCCGTAGCGTTCGGCCAGCGCGGCGGCCAGCGCGCCCGCGGCCGCGTAGTGCTCGGCGAAGGTGTAGCGGGTGCGCTCGGAGACGAGATAGTCGCGATCACCCAGCTCACGCGAGGCTTCCAGGAGCTCGAGCAGCGAGCCGCGGCGATGCTTGAACACCGGCTGCGGCGCGCCCAGCACCTGCTCGACCGCGATCTCGAACGGCCCGCCCGGCCCGGTCAGCTTCCCGGCGACCTGGGCGGCGAGTGCCTGAAGATCAATGGCATTGGTCATGAGTCAAGTCCTCGGGTGTCGATGCGCCAACCTCCGCAGCTTGCCGCAGCGAACCGGGGGCGCGGGAGGGAACCGCAAACTATTGGTGCCGCCGTACCACTTTCTGAGATGGCGGGGTGGGACGCCACCGAAGACCGCCTCATGCCCGCCCCCGGACCACGTCGAAGGTCGCCTTCATATAGGCGTCGGCGCGATCGGAGCCGATCAGGCCGGGGGCCATGCGGTTCATGGCGTAGGCGAAGGTGACGCGGTGGTCCAGGTCGTTGACCACGTGCGCGCCGCCGAGGCCGTTCCACCAGCACACCTTGCCGTCGGGCACCTGCGGTCCGATCTGCGGCTGCGGCAGTCCGTAACCGATGCCGAAACGCACCGGCTGCAGGATGGCCAGATCGAAGCCGTCGCACTGCTGATCGAAGATGAGGTCGATCGTCTTGTCCGACAGGAACTTCCGGCCGCCGAGCTCCCCGCCGTTGCTGATCACCGACTGCACCCGGGCGATCGAGCGGGCATTGCCGTGCCCGCCCATGCCGCCGAGCTCGGCCTGCTGCCACTCGGGCGTCCCGCACTCGGCGAAGTCCAGCAGCGGCTGGAACAGCGTCTTGTACAGGACGCTGTCCTGCGGCAGCTGCGACTGGTCGAACTCGAGGAACTCCGGCGGCACCAGGGTGGCGATGCGCCCGAGATCGGCCGCGGGCGTGCCGATATGGAAGTCCGCGTCCAGCGGCCGAGCCAATTCCTCGGCGAAGAACCGCCCTAGCGAGCGACCGGTGATGCGCTTGATCACCGTGCCTGTCAGATGCCCGTAGTTCAGGGCGTGATAACCCGAGGCGGTGCCCGGAACCCACCAGGGTTCCTGTGCCGCAAGGCGATCCGAGGCCGCATCGGTGTCATAGATGTCGCGCAGCTCGATCGGGGCCTCCCAGCCGGAGACGCCCGAGGTGTGCGAGAGCAGGTGCCGCACCTCGATATCCGCCTTGCCGTTGGCGGCGAACTCCGGCCAGTAGTGGGCCACCTTCTGGTGCACGTCCAGCTCACCGGCCTCGACCAGCAGCAGGGCGCTCAGCGCGACCATGGTCTTGGTGATGGAGAAGGTGTTGACCAGGGTGTCGGCCTCCCACGGCTTGGTCTTCTCCGGATCGGCGTAGCCGCCCCAGAGATCGACCACCGTCTCGCCGTCCACGGTCACGCAGACCGAGGCGCCCAGCTCCGCACCCGACTCCACCTGCTCGGTGAAAGCCGCACGGACAGCTTCGAATTGGTCCGAACAGAATCCAGCGACGTTGCTCATTCCGTCCTACTCCCCTAGACCTTCACCAAGGCACGGCCCGGCACCGGCAGCGCGTTCCCCGCCGCGTCGGCGCGGCGCGCGCCCTCGGCGAGTTCCTTCTTCAGCTCGCGGACATAGATGTCGAAGTCGATCTGAATGGTGTGCCGCGGCGAGTTGTAGTAGCGCTCGGCGCGTTCCGCCTCCGCCTTCGCGGTGGCCGCGTTCATCTCCGCCGCCGAGGGCAGCCGGTAATTGCCCGTCAGGTAGGCCGCGACCAGCTTGGACTGCTGCTCGGCGAAGTTCACCAGCGTCGGCATCGGCTGTGCCAGACCGAGATAGAAGAGATTGTCGATCTCCGGATTCACCATCTGCCGCCACAACGGGATCTTGTTGCTCGCGTCCGGGCGCAGCGCCGGATCGGTGAAGAACGGGAAGCTGATGTGATAGCCGGTGGCGCACACGATCACGTCCACCTCCTCGGATGAGCCGTCCGCGAAGTGCACGACCTTGCCGTCCAGTCGGGTGATGGCGGGCTTGAAGCCGATATCGCCGCAGCCGACCCGGTGCAGGAACTCCTCGCTGGCCGAGGGATGCGCCTCGAAGGGCAGGTGGTCCGGCTTGGGCAGGCCGTAATCCTCCATGCGCCCACGGTTTTTCACCACGAAGCGCTGCTTGAGCTTGAGCGCCACCTTCGGCGGCATCCACGCCGGCACCACCTGGGTGTCGCCGACCTTGCCGCCGACGTACTTGGGCAGCACCCACACGCCGCGGCGGGCCGAGACCCACAGCCGCTCCGCGATGAACTTCTGCGACAGCTCCGAGGCGACGTCCAGCCCCGAATTGCCCATGCCCACCACCACGATTCGCTTGCCGCGCATATCGATCGGGTCGAACGGGTCGTTGTAGGAGTGCGAGTGCATGAGCACGCCGTCGAACTCACCCGGGTAGTCGGGAGTGCGCGGATCCCAGTGGTGGCCGTTGGCCACGATCAGCGCGTCGTAGGTCCGCTCCAGGCCCTGATCGGTGGTCAGGGTCCACAGGCCGTCGGCGGCACGCTCGGCCGAGATCACCTTGTTGTTGAAGATGATTCGGTCGCGGATGCCGAAGTGGTCGACGTAATCCTTGAAATACTGGTGCAATTGGCTGTGATGCGGGAAGTCCGGCCACTCCTCCGGGGCCGGATAGTCCTCGAACTGCAGCCGGTACTTCGAGGTGTCGATGTGCAGGCTCTGGTAGCAGGCCGACATCCCGTTCGGGTTCTTGTAGTACCAGTTGCCGCCCACCTCGTCGGAGGCTTCGTAGCAGTCGAAGGGGATGCCGTATTCGGCCAGCCGCTTCGCGGCGGTGATGCCGGACGGGCCCGCGCCGATGATGGCAACCCTGGGCAACTCACGATTCTGTGCAGATGGCGCAGCCAATTCACTCTCCTGGTTCGGCTATGGGTCACATTCCCCGGCCGGACGTGATGTGCCACACACGCTAACACTCACTAGACACCGTGTCTAGTGAGTCGACTTACGTCTATCATTCAGGCGTGACCCGACCTTCACTGCGCGAAGAACAGAAGCGGCAAACCCGCGGCCGACTCATCGAGGCCGCCACCCAGCTGTTCACCACCCAGGGCTACGCGCCGGTCCGCGTCGACGACATCGCCGCCGCCGTCGGCTGCAGCCGCGCCACCTTCTACCTGCACTTCACCGGGAAACCGGATGTGCTGCGCGCCATCGCCGAACAGGGCACGCTGCCCAGCGTCCAGCACTTCTACGAGGACCTCGACCACGTGCTCGACAGCGGTTCGCGCGAGGAGTTCGCGGCGTGGATGCGGCGGGCCATCGACTGGTTCCAGGAGTACAAGGATCTGCTGCCCGCCTGGGACGAGGCGACCGCGCTGGAACCCGAATTCCGGGAAGTGGCAAGGGAAGGCATCATGTCGCTGCCCAATGTCATGAGCTCGTACCTGTCCCGCTGGCCCGCGGACCGGCAGGAGGAGGCGCGGCTGCGGATAGAGCTGCTGGTCGCTCAGCTGGAGCGGTTCTTCACCCGCTGGGCCATGCAGGGGACCATCGACGTCTCGGCCGACGAGGCCGCCAGCGTTCTCACCGACATCTGGTTCCCGGCCCTGCAGACACCCGGCCGGACCCCGAAGGGCTAGTTCTCCACAGGCGTGACGCGAGCGCGGTCCAGTTCCCAGAACGCCCGCAGCGCAATGATTTTCCCGGCGGCGTTCACCCCGTACACCGCGACCAGATCGACCTCGACGACGACGTCGGCGCGGGCGCTTCGGATGGTCCCGGTGAACGCCGCCTCGTCACCACAGGCGAAGAAATCGGCCCAGGCGAATTCGATCGCACTGGGCTCGATCGCCTTGCCCCAGAACGCCGCGATGGCGGCGTGGCCCGAATGCCCCTCCCCCACAGGGTCATACGGCGAGATCCCCACCGGGTCCTCGACCCGCGCATCGTCCGCGAACAGACTCAGCCATTCATCCTTGCACTTGGCGCGCACCGCTTTTTGCGAGGCGAGACCGGCGCGGCGGGCGGGATGTTCCGACGACATCCCGCCATCCTCATCGTCACCGGAGGGAACGGAACCCGTGAATACCGGTGAGCGGAATTCTGAAATTGAATTGTTTAAATTCAGCGGGTGTAGGACGAGCCGGTGTAGCCGAAGCCGGCGCCCTGGTCGGTCGGCTGGGTGCTGTCGGCGAGCGCCTTGCACTGGTCATAGGTCTGCCCCGCGGCCATGCAGGCCTGCCAGGGATCGACCATCGGCGGGTAGTCGGCCGCGGCGGTGGCCATGGGGGCGGCCAGACCGCCCGTGATCAGAGCGGCGACGACAAGCTTCTTCACGTGGAATCCTCCGAGTGGTTACCGAATCCGGTAAAGGGTGCCACGCGAAATCGAAAATCGCCAAGCGATACGGTAATTGAGAAAAAGATTAGGGCCGAGCCCCTAATGAGCTCGGCCCCGAAACGCCACGAATCACGCGACCCGGGCGGCCGCCACGGTCTCGATGGCCGCGTAGTAGCGATCGGTCAGCAACCGGACTACGGCGGGGTGCACGCCGATCGGCTCGGCCACCCCGTCCGCACCCGCGTCGTGCAGGCGCTGATGGAACAGGCCGTGTGCGAGCAGATACGAGGCGACGAAAACCCGGTGCGCGCCCGCGGCCCGCACGGAGGCGACCACCTCCGGCACCCGCGGTTCGCCGGTGGCGATGTAGGCCAGGTGCGCCGGGGTGCCGATGCGTTCCGAGAGCAGGTTCGCTGCACGCTGAACATCCTGGCGCGCACGGGAATCCGAGGAGCCCGCGGCGGCGAACACCACCGCGTCACCCGGACGCCAGCCCGCGGCCCGCAACCGCAGGTGCATCACCTCGGCCAGCGCCGGATCCGGGCCCATGGCCTGGGTGACCGCGACCGCGCCGTGCGCACTCGCGGCCACCTCTCGCGGCACATCCTGATACACGTGGTAGCCCGAGGCCAGGAACGCCGGAACCACCACGGCGGGAACCGAATCCAGGTCCCGCAACACCTCGGCCGGGGACGGCCCCAGCACATCCACGAACGCGGTCCGCACCCGCGGCGGCTCCGTGATCGCCAACTCACGCAACGATGCCGATGCGGCCCCGAAATCGGCACCGGCACCTGTCTGGGCTCCCCCGTTGCGGATACCGTGCGCGAACGCCGCGGCACCCAGTTCCCGAGCCACGGCTCCGGCCAGCTCGGCGATCATCTCCACGCCCCGCGCACTCCGGGTGCCGTGCGCGACCAGGACGAGGGCGGGCGCGCTCACCACGCACCTCGCGCCGGGCGAATGGGACGAACGGCATTGGCGGAGCCCGGAACAACGGTCGGCGCGCCGAGCGGGCGCGACGCGGCGACGGCGCGCGCGGTGACCGGCATCCGGCCGGGCACCTCGCCGCCGGCCGGGCGCGTCGGCGTGGCGCCCGGAGTGGCGGCGGGATTCGGGGCCGGGCGGCGGACCGCGGCCGACGGCGGCACCTCGGGCGGGAGCGGGCGCGAACCCGGAATGCGGGGCGGCACCTCGCGGCGCGTGCCCAGACCCTGGGAGTGCGGCGGAAAGCCCTGGCGGGCAGACAGACTCGGCGGCTCCGGGTGCGGGTTGTCGATGCACTCGGCCGGGTCCAGGGCCAGCCGGTAGCCGCGCTTGACGACGGTCTGGATGGCCTTGGGCGTGCCCAGGCCCGCGCGCAGGCGGGCGATGGCGGTTTCCACGGCATGGGTGTCGTCACCGCCGCCGGGCAGGGCGGCGAGCAGGTCCTCGCGGGAGACGACGCGGCCGGGCTGGCGGGCCAGCGAACGCATCAAAGCCATTGGCGCGGGAGCCAATTGGCGCACCTGACCGTCCACCACGACGCAACCGCCGCGGACGCTGAGCATGTGCCCGGCGGCCTGAATCCGGTTGGCGCGCCGCGGAAGTTCCTCGGCGACATGGCGGGCCAGCGCGCCCAGGCGGGCACGGCCGGGCATGGAGGTCGAGACGCCGAGCTCCTCCAGCGGGGCCGCCGTGATGGGACCGACGCAGGCGGGCAGCACCCGGGTGCGGAAGGCGTGCAGAACCGCCTCGAGCAGTCCGGTTTCCTTGGCGCGCATGAGAAGTGAGGCCACGGCCGGAGCGCTGGTGAAGGTCACGCAGTCCAGTCCGGCGGTGACGATGCCCTCGATGAGGCGATCCATCGGGGTGCGGTCCTCCGGCGGCGTCCACCGGTAGACCGGGACCGGAACCACATCGGCTCCGGCGCAGCGCAGCACTTCGCAGAAGTCCGCGACCGGCTCCCATTCGGTGGTCGCGCCGTGCAGCTGCACCGCGATGCGCACGCCCTCGACGCCCTCGGCCAGCAGGTGATCCAGCACCTCGGCGCTGGATTCGGAAGCGGGAGACCATTCCTCGCGCAGCTCGGCCGCGCGGATGGCGCCCTTGGCCTTGGGGCCGCGGGCCAGCAGACGGGTCGAGGCGAGCGTGGAGCGCAGCTCCTCGGCCAGGCCCCAGCCCTCCGCGGCCTCCATCCAGCCGCGGAAGCCGATTCCGGTGGTGGCCACGGTGATCTGCGGCGGATCGGCGACCAGCTGGCGCGTCACCCGCTCCAGTTCGGTGTCGTCGGAGAGCGGGATGATCCGGATGGCCGGGGCGGCAACGATATTCGCGCCCCGGCGGGTGAGCAGGGTGCCGAGCTCGTCGGCGCGGCGGGCAGCCGTGATGCCGATCGTGAATCCAGCGAGCGGAGTACCGCCGTCGACCTCGGTCATGCGGTACCGCCGGGGAAGATCATGGGTTCGTTGGCGACGGCGACCACACCGTCCACCACCCGGACCGCGTAGACCGGCAGCGATACCGACTCGTCGTCCAGGCAGTGCCCGTCGATGAGCGAGAACGCCTGCTTGAGCAGTGGCGAGGCCACCACCGGCACGCCGCCGCGGTCGCCGACCAGGCCTCGCGACATCACCGCCGCCCGGCCGAAGGGATCGATATTGCCGACGGCGAACAGGGTCGCGTCGCCGGTGAGGAACAGGGCCGCCTGGCGGCCACCCTTGAGCAGAACCGCCACGCCGCGGCCCGGAATCAAATAGTCCAGTCGGCAGGCCTGGGTCCAGCCGGAAGTGCTGGTCGCGGTGCCGGGTGTGTCGATTACGGTCATCGGTAACTCTCCTCCGAACGGCCTGTACCTATTGGTACCGACGTCCTGTTTCCATGCGGTTAAGCGGTCATTTCCCGTGCGTGGCGGACTCGGTGACCTGCTTGGTCGTGCTCGAAATTCCAGCGATACCGACCGGAATGTCAGGAATGCCGAGGAGCACCGGCACCTTGCGCTCACCGCTGTCGTCGAAACCGATGGTCGGATCGGACTCCTCCGGCGCGTTGACGAAGGACACGAAGCGCGAGAGCTTGCCCTCGTCCTCGAGCACCGCGGCCCACTCGTCCCGGTAGCCCTCGACGTGCTTGGCCATGGCGGCCTCGAGATCGTCGGCGATGCCCAGGCTGTCCTCGCAGATGACCTGCTTGAGGTAGTCCATGCCGCCCTCGAGCGCCTCCTGCCAGGGCGCGGTGCGCTGCAGGCGGTCCGCGGTGCGGATGTAGAACATCAGGTAGCGGTCGATGTACTTGATCAGCGTCTCGTCGTCCAGGTCACCGGCCAGCAGCACCGCGTGCTTGGGGGTCAGGCCGCCGTTGCCGCCGACGTAGAGGTTCCAGCCGTGCTCGGTGGCGATGACGCCGACATCCTTGCCGCGCGCCTCCGCGCATTCGCGGGCGCAACCCGAGACCGCCAGCTTCAGCTTGTGCGGGGAACGCAGACCGCGGTAGCGCTTCTCGAGCAGCACGGCCATGCCGACCGAATCCTGCTGGCCGTAGCGGCACCAGGTGGAGCCTACGCAGGACTTCACCGTGCGCAGCGACTTGCCGTACGCGTGACCGGATTCCATGCCCGCGTCCACCAGGCGCTTCCAGATCAGCGGCAGCTGCTCGACCCGCGCGCCGAACAGGTCGATGCGCTGGCCGCCGGTGACCTTCACGTAGAGGCCGAACTCCTTGGCCACCTCACCGATGGTGATGAGCTGCTCGGCGGTCACCTCGCCGCCGGGCATGCGCGGCACCACCGAGTAGGTGCCGTTCTTCTGCAGGTTGGCCAGGAAGTGGTCGTTGGTGTCCTGCAGCGAGGCCTGCTCGCCGTCGAGGATGTGATCGCTCGAGGTGGACGCCAGGATCGAGGCCACGGTCGGCTTGCAGATATCGCAGCCGGTGCCCTTGCCGTACTTGGCGATCAGACCCGAGAAGGTGCGGATGCCGGTGGACTGGACGATGTGGAACAGCTCGGCGCGCGACTGCGAGAAGTGCTCGCACAGCGACTTGGAGACCTCCACACCCGACTGCTCGAGCAGCTTCTTGAGCATGGGAACGCAACCGCCGCAGGAGGTTCCGGCATTGGTGCAGCTCTTGATGGCCGGGACGTCGCAGGCGCCGTCGGCGATGGCGCCGCAGATCGAGCCCTTGGAGACGTTGTTGCAGGAGCAGATCTGCGCGTCGTCGGGCAGCGCGTCCGCGCCCAGTTCCGCACCGGCCGGGGAGATCAGCGCGGCCGGGTCCGCGGGCAGCGGGCGGCCGACCAGCGGGCGCAGCGCCGAGTACTGGGTGGCGTCGCCGACCAGCACACCGCCGAGCAGGGTCTGGGCGTCGTCGGAGACAACGAGTTTCGCGTAGGTGCCCTTGGCGGCGTCGTGCAGCACCACCGAGAGCGCGCCCTCGGTCTTGCCGTGCGCGTCACCGAAGGAGGCGACATCCACGCCGAGCAGCTTCAGCTTGGTGGACAGGTCCGCGCCCGGGAACTCGCCCGCGCCGCCGAGCAGGCGGTCGGCGACCACCTCGGCGGTGCTGTAGCCGGGCGCGACCAGGCCGTAGCAGACGCCCTCGACCGCGGCGACCTCACCGATGGCGTAGATGTTCGGGTCCGAGGTCCGCAGGCCCAGGTCGGTGATGACACCGCCGCGCGGGCCGACCTCGAGCCCGGCCGACTTGGCGATCTCGTCGCGAGGGCGGACACCGGCGGCGAAAACCACCATGGCCGCGCGCAATTCGGTGTCGTCGGAGAACTTCACCGCTAGGCGCTCGGCGAGCGGCGCACCCTCGACCGCCTCGATCGAGGAGGTGCCGACGCCGGTGTGCACGGTCAAACCCAGCTCGGTGACCAGCTTTTCGAGAATGGCGCCGCCGCCCTCGTCGATCTGGGCCGGCATCAGCCACTTGTTGAACTCGACCACGTGCGGGGTCATGCCCAGCAGGCGCAGCGCGTTCGCCGCCTCCAGGCCGAGCAGACCGCCGCCGACCACGATGCCGACCGCGCCCGGACCGGCCGCCTCGGCCGTGGCCCGGATGCCGTCGAGGTCCTCGAGGGTGCGGTAGACGAAGTTGCCCTCCAGGTCGTGACCCGGCACCGGCGGCACGAAGGCGTAGGAGCCGGTCGCGAGAACCAGTGCGTCATAGGCGATCACATCGCCGGCGGAGGTGGTGACCTTGCGGGCGGTCTTGTCGATCGCGTCGGCCTTCACGCCCAGGCGCACCTCGACCAGCTCGTCGCCCGCGTAGTCGTTGCCGGGCAGCGCCAGCGCGGAGGCCTCCCAGCTGCCGACGTAGGAGGACAGGCCGACGCGGTCGTAGGCGGCCAGCTTCTCCTCGCTCAGCACGATGACCTGCCAGGCCCCGGCCTCGTCCCGGGAGCGCAGCGCCTCGACGAAGCGGTGGCCCACCATGCCGTGGCCGACCACGACGACGGCCTTGCGTTCGATGCTGTGGGTCATGACGGTTCCCCTTCGAGAATGAGCGGGTCAGGCGCGAGCCGACGCGGTGGACTGGGAATCGGCGGCGGATTCGGCTTGCAGCACAAGCGATTCCGCTTCGATGACGACGTCGGAGTCGGCGGCCTCGCGGCCCGGGCGGCGCAGGAAGACCGCCCAGCAGACCAGGCCGCACACCACGTAGAAGGCCATGAAGACCCAGAACGCGGTGGTCGCGGACTTGGTGGAGGCGTAGGACGAGCGCAGCACCAGGTTGATGCCGACGCCGCCCAGCGCGCCGAGCGCGCCGACGAAGCCGATGAGCGCACCGGACATGTTCTGCGCCCAGGCCGCACGGTGGGCCGAATCACCTTGCAAATTACGGGATTTCGCCTCGAAGACCGAGGGGATGATCTTCGTCACCGCGCCGTTCCCGATTCCGGAAATGACGAACAGTGCGGTGAATCCGATGATCATGGCAACCATCAAGCTACCAGTCGGGTGGCCGCGATGATCACCGAGGGTGCTCGCGATCGCGACCACGGTGGCGGCAATCGTCATGGCGCAGAACGTGATTGCGGTTACCTTGCCGCCACCGATGCGGTCGGCCCACTTGCCGCCGTAGGGGCGGGCCAGCGAACCCAGCAACGGTCCGATGAAGGCGATCTGCGCGGCGTGCAGGGTGGCCGCGGCGACGCTCGCGCCGCCCGCCTTGAAGCTGATCTGCAGCACCTGGCCGAATGCGAAGGAGTAGCCGATGAAGGAACCGAAGGTACCGATGTACAGGAACGCGATGGCCCACGACTGCGGCACCTTCAGCGCCTTGATCATGTAGGACAGGTCGGCCTTCTGGTTCTTGACGTTGTCCATGTACAGCGCCGCGCCGATCGCCGCCGCCGCGATGAGCACCAGGTAGACCGCGCACACCACCGACGCGTTGCCGTAGGCGTTGCCCAGGGTGGCGATGACCGCCAGGCCGATCAGCTGCACCACCGGCACGCCGATATTGCCGCCGCCCGCGTTGATGCCCAGCGCCCAGCCCTTGAGCCGCTGCGGGAAGAAGACGTTGATGTTGGACATCGACGAGGAGAAGTTGCCGCCGCCCAGGCCCGCGAAGGCCGCCACGATCAGGAACGTCGTGTAGGAGGTGCCCGGCCGGTTGACGAAGTACAGCGCCAGCAGCGTCGGGATCAGCAGCAGCAGCGCGCTCACGATGGTCCAGTTGCGGCCGCCGAACTTCGCGGTCAGCACCGTGTAGGGGATCCGCGCGAGGCCGCCGACCAGGGTGGGCACCGCGCCCAGGAAGAACTTTCCGGCCGGATCGATGTGGAACACCGCGGTCGGCATGAACAGCACCATGACCGACCAGATCGACCACACCGAGAATCCGATGTGCTCGGCGAATACCGACCAGATCAGATTGCGGCGCGCGATGTCCTTACCACCGGCTTCCCAAGCCTCGACATCCTCGGCATCCCAATGCTCGATGTCGCGCTTGCGGGTCAGCGTGCTCAACAAGAGGCCCTCCTGAAATCTGGATGGCCCCAAGGTAGGAAACGGGTATTGCGTCGATGCTGCGCGAAATGACCGTCAAATCAACGGTTGCTCACGAAATCAGACCGCTCGGCGTGAGAAGTGGTCTTATGTTTCGTCCGTGTGACACAACAGTTTCCGGCGATGACAAATCGCCGAGAAACGAGAAAACGAGCCGTGAGGTGAGAGGCTTGCCACACAGCATGGCCCTCACCTCACGGCTCGGCAACTCGAGCGGTGAAATTTCTCGAATTACTTCCAGGTGTCCTCGAGCATCTGCGGCTTGCACGCGACCCAGCCGCCGATCATCAGCACCACGACGGCCAGCACCAGGAAGCCGAACGGCGCCAGCCACTCTCCGGTCATGGTGTGCAGCGCGCCGAACACCAGCGGACCGGTGCACGCCACGGAATAGCCGACACCCTGGGTGAAGCCCGACAGCGCGGCCGACCCGGCGCCGGTCTTGGTGCGCAGGTTGATCAGCGTCAGGGCCATCGGGAAGGTCGAGGGACCCAGGCCCAGCGCCAGCACCCACACCAGCGGCGCGGCCATCGGCGCGAACAGCAGCCCGGCGAAGCCGATGAAGAAGAACACCGCGCAGCCGATCACCACCGGGAACGGATTGGCCATGCGGCCCACCACGATCGGCGCGCCGAGCGCCGCCACCAGGCCGATCAGCGCGAAGACGCCGACCATGGTGCCGCCGAAGGACGCGCTGGCCCCGGCGTCGCCGAAGATCGTCGGCATCCAGGTGAACAGCGAATAGGTGATCAGCGAGGTCATGCCGAACATGAAGGCCATGCCCCAGGCCAGCGGCGAGCGCCACACCTTGCCGGTGGATTCGACCGTCTCCGCGGGCATTTCGGTGGCATCGTGCAGCGCGCGATCGCGGCGCACCCGCAGCACGCCGATCCACGGCAGCGCCGCGGCGAAGGCCAGCGCGGCCCACATGCCCAGCGAGAGCCGCCAGCCGTGCGCGTCGGCGATCGGCACCGCGATCAGCGCCGGGAAGACCGTGCCCAGCTGCACCATCACGATGTAGACCGAGCTCAGCAGCGCCAGCCGATCCGAGAAGTACCGCTTCACCAGGGGCGGGATCACGATATTGCCGATGCCCATGCCGCCCAGCGCCAGCGCCGAGAAGGCCAGCAACTCCCAGGTGTCGGGCACGATCGCGCGCAGCGCCGAGCCGAGGCCGGTCATGAGCATGGCCACCAGCGCGGTCAGCTCCAGGCCGAGGCGGCGGGAGACCAGCGGGGTCAGCAGGCCGCCGAGGGCGAACATGGCCGTCGGCAGCATGCCGAAGACGCCCACCACCGCGGTGGAATAGCCGATGTCCGCGCCGATCCGGGCGGCAAGAGGGGTGAACGCGGTGACGGCGACGCGGAGGGTGAGGGCGGAGACGACGATGGCGACGAGCACGAGCAGGCGGCCCTCGAGCAGGGCGCGCTTGGAGAGTTCGGGGTGCGGCTTGGTGAGGTCGGGGCGGGCCTGGGCGGTCGTCCGGCCCGAGGCAGTAATAAGGCCCCTCTCCGGGGCCATCGTCTCATCTATCGTCGCAGTCACTCGAAAATCATAGGATGACCCGATGATGTGATGCAACGAATGTGAGGCAGGGTACGCTGTCACCCGTGCAACCAGTCCGGCGCACGAGCCTCATCGCTCAGGTGACAGAGCAGCTTCGTGCCGAAATCCGTTCCGGCCGTTGGGCCGTCGGCTCACGTATCCCCACCGAGCCCGAGCTCACCGAGCTCACCGGCACCGGCCGAAATACCGTGCGCGAGGCCGTCCAGGCGCTCGTGCACGCCGGCATGCTCAAGCGCAGACAGGGCTCGGGCACCTATGTCATCTCCACCTCCAGCCTCGGCGGCACCCTGTCCGAATACTTCGCCGACGCCCACCAGCGCGATCTGCTGGAGCTGCGCCAGGCGCTGGACACCACCGCCGCCCGGCTCGCCGCCACCCGCCGCGACGAGACCGACATGGCGACCCTGCGGCGACTGCTCGACGATCGAACCCGCTTCTGGGACACCGACTTCGACGCCGCCATCGAGGCCGACGTGCAAATCCACCGCGCCATCGTCGTCGCCAGCCACAATGCGGTATACCTGGAGTTCTACGACTCGCTGCTGCCCGTCATCGCGGCCGGGATCCGCTTCCGGTCCGAACAGGACGGCGCGACGTACCACGACGAGCACGCCGAGCTCGTCCAGGCGGTGATCGACGGTGATCCCGACCGGGCCGCGCGGGTGGCCAACTGCTTCCTCGACTCGCTCATGGCCGAATACCGGACGCTTGATACAAATTTCGAGTAACCGGAAAATCACCGCCCGAATCATCCGAAGGTGAGCCGGAATTACCGTTCCCGTCACCGAAAATCATTCAGGCGTAAAACAGCTTTCCTACGGTAGATCCCGACCGCAGCGGCTCCCACGACTGACCGGGAGCCCTTGATGAGGACGGTCGCGACAGCCGAGAGGACAGCTGCTCATGGCAACAGTAGTAGAGGCACCCGACGCCTTCACGTACCAGAGACGCGGACGGTGGATCGACCGCTGGGAACCGGACAACAATGAATTCTGGGAAAACGGGGGTAAACAAACCGCCCGGAAGAATCTGATCTTCTCGGTATTCGCGGAAAACCTCGGATTCAGCGTCTGGGTCATCTGGGCCAGCATCGTCACCGCCATGGGGTCGGCCGGCTTCGCCTTCCTGGGCAAGAACAACCCGGACGCGGTGAACAACGCCCTGCTGCTCACCTCCACCCCGACCCTGGTCGGCGCGGCGCTGCGCATCCCCTACACCTTCGCCATCCCGCGCTTCGGCGGCCGGGCCTTCACCGCCTTCAGCGCGGCCATGCTGCTGGTCCCGACCCTGGGCATCGCCTTCTTCATCAACCACCCGAGCACGCCCATGTGGGTGTTCATGGTGCTGGCGGCGCTGGCCGGTGTCGGCGGCGGCAACTTCTCGTCCTCGATGGCGAACATCAACTTCTTCTTCCCCGAGGGCAAGAAGGGCGCGGCGCTGGGCATCAATGCCGCGGGCGGCAATCTCGGTGTGGCACAGACCCAGTTGTTCGTGCCGCTGCTCATCACCCTGGGCACCCACATCTTCGCCAAGAACCCGGGCGGCTACCGCTTCGGCATCACACTGGCCGTACTGGTGTGGATTCCGTTCATCCTGTTCGCGCTGTTCGGCGCGCTGCGCTACATGGATTCGCTCTCCGGCGCGAAATCCGATGGCACCTCCTACAAGAAGGCCCTCGCCAACCGGCACACCTGGGTGATGGCGATCCTCTACATCGGCACCTTCGGCTCGTTCATCGGCTTCTCCTTCGCCTTCCCGACCCTGCTCAAGGCCAACTTCCCGAGCCTGGCCAAGATCGGCTGGATGGGCACGCTGGGCAACCTCGCCTTCCTCGGCGCGCTCGTCGGCTCCATGAGCCGTCCGTTCGGCGGCTGGATCTCCGACAAGCTCACCGGCGCGAAGATCACGCTGTACGTGTTCGGCGGCATGGCGGTCTCGGCCGCGCTCATCGTGGCGTCGCTGTCGGCCAAGAGCTTTCCGCTCTACCTGGTCTCGTTCCTGCTGCTGTTCGTGTTCAGCGGCATCGGCAACGGGTCGACCTACCGGATGATTCCGATGATCTTCACCGCCGAGGCGCGCAAGCACGCCTCGGAGACCGGGCAGGACATCGGTGAGGCGCTGACCTCCGCGAAGCGGCAGGCGGGTGCGGCCATCGGTGTGATCGGCGCGATCGGCGCGGCGGGCGGGTGGCTGCTGCAGCAGGCGCTGCGGCTGTCGAACACGCACTACCACACCATGAATCCCGCGTTCTGGGGTTACGTGGTGGCGTATCTGGCCATGGGCGCGCTGTGCTGGTGGTTCTACCTGCGGTCCTCCTTCGCGGTCGGACGCGCACCCTCGCTGGCCCACGCCAATGTGTGAGAACCCAACTCTCGGGGACTCTCAGGGGTAAACCCCTGAAACCCCGGAGCCCCAGGCCCGAAGACTTTGGGAGCCACGGTCTCTCAAGGGCTCCCCACCCCTCGGGGAGCGCGAAAGGCCGCGCCGGATTCGTCGCCCGGCGCGGCCTTTCGTTCGTCTTTGCGGAGTTAGAGCAGCAGGCGGATCATGTCCGCGGTGCGGGCCAGGCCCGGGAACGCCTCGGGGGTGGAACGCGGGTGCAGGGCGTGCACGGCGAGGCGGAACATGACCGCGCGCACCAGCATCTGCGGCCATTCGGGGAGATCACGCCAGCGGTCCAGCAGGCCGTCGTCGGCGCCGCCCCAGGACAGGGCGTCCACCACGATGACCGCCGCGGCCCACGGCGCGGGACGCCAGTACGGGGTGATGTCGGTGAGGCCCGGCGCGAAATTGCCGGAGAACAGGACGGTTCCGAACAGGTCGCCGTGCACCAGCTGCGAGGGCGTGACCACCGGCTTGCGCAGGGTGGAGAGCTGGGTGATCAGGGTCAGGCTGCGGTCGCCGTCGGGTGAGGTGGCGGGCAGCATGCCGACCATCTTGAGGCTGCGCAGCGGAACCGCTTCCCACGCAGCGCGATCCGCGGCCGCGAAGACGTCCACATCCACCCAGGGGGCGACCGGCTGCGCGGCCAGGAAGCGGGGGCGCTCCAGTTTCGCGGTCACCTGGTGTAGTCGCAGGGACAGCGAAACCACTTCGTCGTGGCGGGGTTCGGGCACACCCTCGAGATAGGTGTCGGCGCGCCAACCGGATACGACATACCGCCCATCGGTGGCCCGCACCGGCCGGGCCAGGCGAATCCCGTCCACCCGCAGCGTCTCGCGCACCTTGGCGGACCACGCGGCGCGCGCGTGATCGGTGACCGGGCTCAGCACCACGTCACCCAGTCGCCAGCCACCGTCCCAGTTCCCGAGCGGAACCGGCGCTTCCTCGCGCAACCCGAAGGTCGAGCGCACATGCTCAGGAGGCTCCACAGCAGTCATGGTCACGCGCGTACGGTACCGCTGTCGAGAGGCGGAAATCGGTCGCCACACCGGATAACAGACCAGCTGGAACCAAGTCGGAATCGGGGTTCGAAAGCCGTGCTCCCGAACCCCGATTCGGTCAGTAGACCGGCAGTGACGGATCAACCTGGTTGGCCCAGGCGATGATTCCGCCCTGCAAATGCGTGGCATCGGCGAAGCCCGCGTTCTTCAGGGCCGCGAGGGCCTCGGC
>NZ_BAAFGR010000134.1:0-23198 GCF_041154655.1 Nocardia sp. JMUB6875 | reverse complement strand
GGGGCTGGGTGAGCGGGTGGGGTTCGATCGGGGTGGGACGGTCTACGAGCTGGTTCATCATCGGCAGAACCTCCGGATCATCCATCCGAGTAAGTGCCCCCGAGCGTAGTGGGGGAACCCGTAAAGACGACGGCTGGCCGGTTCGGCGTGCCCGCGAAGTGAGTAACGTCGTGATAGATCGATGTGGACGCATCGGAGCGGAAGAGGCGAGCACAGATGGAATTGACGCCGGAGCAGGCCGACCGGGCCGCGGGGGTACTGCTGGGCACAGCGGCCGGTGACGCGCTGGGGGCGGGCTACGAGTTCACCTACCCGGGCCCGGACGCGGAGATCCGGATGAAGGGCGGCGGCTCGTTCATGTGGGCCCCGGGCGAGTGGACCGATGACACCGCCATGGCGGTCGCGGTGGCGCGGGCGGCCGCGAAGCAGGGCGACATCTGTAATCCGGAGGGCCTGGATGCCGTGGCCGCCGAGTTCGTGGCCTGGTGGGATTCCCAGCCCAAGGACATCGGCAACCAGACCCGCCAGGTGCTGGAGTGGCGGGACCAGACCGGCCGCGCCATGCAGATGCGAGCCCACGACCTCACCGGTCTGAAGGCGGGCAACGGTTCCCTCATGCGCACCGCCCCGGTGGCGCTGGCCTACCTCGACGATGCCGAGAAGTGCGGCAAGGCAGCCAAACTCGTCAGTTCGCTGACCCACTACGACATGCAGGCCATGCAGGCGTGCAAACTGTGGACCCTCGCCATCCGCCACGCCGTCATCCACGGCACCTACGACGGCCTCCGCGAGGCCCTGTCCCAGGTCGACACCGGATTCTGGGAACCCTTGCTGGACAAGGCCGAAACCGGCAGCCCGGCGGACTTCCCCAAGAACGGCTGGGTCGTCCACGCCCTGCAGACCGCCTGGTGGGCCATCACCCACGCCGAAACCCTCCCCGCCGCACTGGAACTCGCGGTCCGGGCGGGCGGCGACACCGATACGACCGCCGCCATCGCGGGCGGCCTCCTCGGCGCACGCTGGGGTGCGTCGGCCATCCCGGCCGAATGGCTGTCCATCCTGCACGGCTACCCGGGCTACCGCACCGAGGACCTGCTGGCGCTGACCCGCCAGATCACCGATCGCCGAGTTCCCTAGTCCGGCAGGCGAACTACCCCGTCGAGGTAGCGGCGGCAGCGCCCGGTCAACCGGACGCGGTCGTCGCTCAGGGCGCAGCGGAGCGAACCACCGCGCCGGGACAACTGCCGGGCGGTGAGGGCGGTGCGGCCGAGCTCCTTGCTCCATAAGGGCGCGAGCTGGGCGTGGGCGGAGCCGGTGACGGGATCCTCCGGGATCCCCTGGCCGGGCGCGAAGACGCGGGACACGAAGTCGACCTCATCGCCCTCGGCGGTGAGGATGGCGGCCCGCTTCATCGACGGGAACGCCGAGAAGTTCGGGCGGGATTCGCGCACTTCGTGTTCGGCGGTCACGAACAGGACCACATCGGTGCCCTCGAAGGCGCGCAGCGGGCGCACCCCGAGCGCCTTGGCCAGCAGGTGCGGAATGTCTTCGTGAACATCGATTTCCACCGACGACACCGACGGCAGATCCAGCACCAGATCGTCGCGGTCCCGATCCACGCGCAACCAGCCGCTGCGCGTATAGAAGTGGACGCGATCCGCGCCGGGATGCATATCGTCGAGAATCTGGGCCGCGGCGGCCATGGTGGCGTGCCCGCACAGGTCGACCTCGACCGTCGGGGTGAACCAGCGCAGGTGGAACGCGGGCGAGTTGTCCGGCGGCGCACCCGCTTCCGGCGGCAGCGCGGACGTGTAGAAGGCGGTCTCCGCGAGATTGTTCTCTTCCGCTAGCCGCTGCAGCAGTTCGTCCGGCAGCCAGGACAACAGCGGCATGACCGCCGCGGGATTGCCTGAGAAGGGGGCGTCGGCGAATGCGTCGAGCTGATGCAGCAAGACCTCCATGAGCCACAAGGTACCTGCGAATTCAGTACCTGCCCAGGACGGTAAAACCCCCGGCGAGCCAAACCATGCGACCAGTTTGGATGTAAAACAACGGCGGCACACCGGATGGTGTACCGCCGTCGTGGAAGGTGCTGAAGGTCAGTCGGTTTCGACCGGATCCGCCGTTTGCGTATGCGGCGACTCGCCGAGGTACTTGGCGCTCAGCCACCAAGCCGCCTCGACGAGCACGATGCCGACGCCGCCGCAGATCACCGCCGAGGTCGTCAGCGCCACGTTCGACGGATCCAGTTTGAAGAAGTGCCGTGTGAACGGCACCGAGAACAGGATCAGGTACCCCGCAACGGAACCCGCGACGAGCAGGATCTTCCACCAGTTCCACGGCCGCGCCACAATGGCCAGCACCCACACCGCGATGATGAGCAGCGTGATGAGCGCGGTCGTACCCGCCTGCACCTTCGCGGTGTCCCCGGCGTCGGGTCCCCGGTAGGCGATCAGGTACGAGATGAAGGTCATCACGCCGATCACCGTTCCCGACGGCACCGCCAATCGCATGACGCGCCCGACGAATCCGCTCCGCGCGCGCTCGTTATTGGGCGCGAGCGAGAGGATGAAGGCCGGAATGCCGATGGTGAACCAGGCCGCGATCGTCACATGACGGGGCAGGAACGGATATCCGATCGCCTTGTAGCTGAAGATCTGCGATCCGATGCCCGCGATGCCGACCAGGAAGGCCAGCACCACCGAGTAGACGGTCTTGGTCAGGAACAGGTTGGAGACCCGCTCGATATTGCCGATCACCCGGCGGCCCTCGCCGACCACGTAGGGCAGGGTCGCGAACTTGTTGTCCAGCAGCACGATCTGCGCCACCGACCGAGTGGCCGGGCTGCCCGAGCCCATGGCGACGCCGATATCGGCATCCTTCAGCGCCAGCACGTCGTTGACGCCGTCGCCGGTCATGGCGACGGTGTGGCCGCGCGACTGCAACGCTCCGACCATGGCGCGCTTCTGATCCGGGCGCACGCGTCCGAAGACGGTCTTGTGCTCCAGCACATCCGCGAGTTCGTTCTGGTCGGTCGGCAAGGTGCGGGCGTCGACAGCGTCCTGACCACCGGCCAGGCCCAGCGAGGAAGCCACCGCGCCGACTGATACGGCGTTGTCGCCGGAGATGACCTTGGTCGAAACATGCTGGGAGGCGAAGTATTCGAGCGTCCCCTTGGCATCGGGCCGCACCTTCTGCTCGAGCACCACCAGCGCCGCGGGCGTCACCGTGCCGGGCGCGTCGGGGGCGTCGACCGACCGGTCGCTACGTGCGAGCAGCAGGACTCGCAGACCCTTGGCCCCGATTTCCTGTGCGGTGTCGGCGATCTCGGAGCCGGGGTCGAGCAGCACGTCCGGTGCGCCGATGAGCCAGTTGCCGTGCTCGCCATACGACATGCCGCTCCACTTCTTGGCGGAGGAGAACGGCGCGACGCCGGTGGACTGCCAACCCGGCGCGTCGGGCAGGGCTTCCTTGATGGCGAGCATGCTCGCGTTCGGCCGCGGATCATCGCCGGCCAGTGCGGCGAGAACCGGCTTCAGCTCGTCGTCGTCGATGTCGCCGATCGGCCGAATCTCGGCCAGCCGCATGCCGTTCTCGGTGAGCGTGCCGGTCTTATCCGCGCATACCACGTCGACCCGGGCCAGTCCCTCGATGGCGGGCAGCTCCTGCACCAGGCACTTGCGCGCGCCCAGCCGGACCACGCCGACCGCGAAGGCGATCGAGGTCATCAGCACCAGGCCCTCGGGCACCATCGGCACCAGCGCGGCCACCATGCCGTTGACGGCGGGCCGCCAGGATTCCTTGGACGAGACCAGCTGGTTGTAGATCGACAGCAGCCCCGCCGGAATCAGCAGGTAGGTAATGACTTTCAGAATGGTGTCGATGCCGCTGCGCAGCTCCGACTTCACCAGCGTGAACTTGCTGGCCTCATCGGCGAGCTTGGCCGCGTAGGCGTCCTTGCCGACCTTGGTGGCCCGGTACGCGCCGCTGCCGGACACCACGAAACTACCCGACATGATCTGCGCGCCAACGGTTTTGTCGATGGGGTCGGCCTCACCGGTGAGCAGCGACTCGTCGACCTCGAGCAGTTCGGACTCCACCGCCTCGCCGTCGACCACGATCTGATCGCCGGGACCGAGCTCGATGATGTCGTCGAGCACGATCTCCTGCGGCGCCACCGCCACGGCCTTGCCCTCGCGCCGCACCATCGGTTTGGCCTGGCCGACAATGGCCAGCTTGTCGAGGGTCTGCTTGGCGCGGACCTCCTGGATGATGCCGACCGCGCTGTTGGCGATGATCAGCAGGCCGAACATGCCGTCGATGATCGATCCGGTGGCCAGCACCAGAATGAACAGCACACCCAGGATCGCGTTGATCCGGGTGAACACATTTGCCCGGACGATGTCGCGGACCGACCGGCTGGCCCGCTCCGGCACATCATTGGTGAGCCCGTCGCGACGCCGCTGCTCCACCTCGGCGGAGCTGAGCCCCAGGGCGGGGGGACTCGGTGGACTAGCTGCCTGCGCAGTAATCGACATGCCCTCCACAGTAAAGGGCGATCAAAGAAACTGGCCCGTAGCTGTTCGTCACGCGCCGGGCAGGTGTGAGGATCATCCGATGTATTGGCTGTCGTGGCGATAGTTGCGCGGGCTAACGTAGTCGGGTGGCCGAAGGACCTGGGAACGCAGACACGGCGGTCGAGACGACGCGGCGCGGGGGACGCGACCTCGCCCGGGACGGCGGCATCGCCTTCGGCATCGGGGCCTACTTCATGTGGGGGCTTTTCCCGGCGTTCTTCGGATTGCTGTCCTTCGCGAGCGCGGGGGAGGTGCTGGTCGAGCGGATCCTCTGGACGCTGGTCGTCTCGCTGCTGGTGATGGCGGTGGCCGGGCGGCTGGGCGAACTGCGGCGGATCGATGCGCGCACCTGGCGGCTGGCCGCAGTCGCCTCGGCGGCGATCTCGTTGAACTGGGGCACCTACGTCTACGGTGTGATCTCGCATCACGTGGTCGAGTGCGCGCTGGGCTATTTCATCAACCCGTTGGTGACGGTCGCGTTCGGTGTCCTCATCTTCCGCGAGAAGCTGCGGGCCGCGCAGTGGGTCGCGCTGGGATTGGGCGCTACCGCGGTGATCGTGCTGACCATCGACTACGGCCGACCGCCCTGGATCGCCTTGATCCTGGCCTGTTCGTTCGCCACCTACGGTCTGGTCAAGAAGGTGATCCGCCTCGACGCGCTGCCCGGTCTGGCGGCCGAGGGGCTGGCGGCCGCGCCGTTCGCGCTCATCGCGGTAATCGTCATCGCCGTGACCGGCAACGCGACTTTCGGTTCGTCGCTGCCGCATACCGGCCTGCTTATGCTGACCGGCCCGGTCACCCTTGTTCCCCTGGTCATGTTCGCCCTGGCCGCCCCGCGAGTCCCATTGTCCACCATGGGAATCCTGCAGTATCTGACACCCGCACTGCAGCTGACCTGGGGTGTGGCGGTCGGCCACGAGGCGATGCCCGCCTCGCGCTGGGCCGGTTTCGCTCTGATCTGGCTGGCGCTGGCGATCTTCACCATCGATGCCCTGCGCCGCTCTCGCCGCGTCCCGGCCACTGTCCCCGAATAGGCGGTGATCTCGGAAAAATACAGCGCGAAACCGCACACCCCTCACGTGATGTGCGGTTCCGCGTGGGCCGGTCAGGGCTTGTTCGCGCCCTGGGCCTTCTCCACGAATTCGTTGGTGTAGGTCGCGTTCAGGTCGATGCGGTCCTTCACCGGGGAGACATTGCGCGAGTACTGGCCGAGGATGCGCAGGACGTTCTGCGCGCCTTCGCGTTTCATCAGGCCGTCGCCATTGAACATGCTGATCGAATCGCCGATGGACTTGACGTACAGCTTGGGGTCGCCGCCCGCGTACTGGCTGGGCATCTTGGCGGCGATCTCCTCCGGCGTGTGGGTCTTGATCCAGCGCAGGGTCTGGACGAAGGAGGTCGCCAGCTTCTGCACGATGTCCGGATGGTTCTCGACGGTCTCGCAGCGCATGTAGAGCGAGGCCGCGGGGTAGAGGCCGCCCAGCGCGGCGCGGGTGCCCTGCTCATTGCGCATGTCGACCAGGATCTGGGCGTCGCCGGAGGTGGTCATCTTGGCGACGGTCGGATCGGTGGTCATACCCGCGTCGATGCCATTGTGGTTCATGCCCGCGATGAAGGTCTGTCCCGCACCGACTTTCACCCGGGTGTAGTCGGAGGTCTGCAGACCGGCCTGCCCGGCGAGGGCCTGGGTGAGGAAGTCGGTGGAGGAGCCCAGCGACGTGACACCCAGATTGCGGCCCCGGAAGTCCTTGGGGGACTTGATGGCATCGGCGTCCTGCTTGGACACCAGCTCGACCTCGCCGGGCACGTCGGCGAACTGCACGACCGTCTTCAGACACTGGTCCTTGGCCTGCAGGTCGATGGTGTGGTCGTAGAAACCCACCACGCCCTGCACATCGCCGGTGAGCAGCGCGGTCTCGGCGTTCGCGCCGGACTGCTCGCCCAGCAGCTGCACGTCGATATCGTTGTCCTTGAAGAAGCCCAGCCGCTCGGTGAGCATGGCCGGCAGGTAGATGACCTTCTCCAGGCCGCCCACCATGATGGTGATCTGGGGCCGCCCGTTCTCGATGGGAATCCGGCGCGAATCGCGGCATCCCGTGACCAGCAGCAGTGAGCTGATCGCCAGCAGAACCACGGCAATATGCTTGCGGTACTTCATGGCTCAGATCCCGTGGCCCGAGGATGCCTGCGACGGACGCCATTTCAGCAGCCGGTTCTCCGCCATTCCGATCAGCCACTCCGCGACCAGGGCCACCACCGTGATGATGATCATGCCCGCGTAGATGCCCGCCGCGTCGAAGGTGCCCTGGGCATTGCTGATCAGCAGGCCCAGACCCTTGCTGGCGCCGGCGTATTCACCGACCACCGCGCCGATCAGCGCGAAGCCGAAGGCGGTGTGCAGCGAGGACAGGATCCAGGTGGTGGCGCTGGGCAGCACGATGGAGCCCAGCACCTGACCGCGGCTCGCGCCCAGGATGCGGGCATTGTTGATGACATTGCCGTCGACTTCACGCGCGCCGGTGAAGGCGTTGAAGAACACCGCGAAGAACACCAGCACCACGACCGTCGCCACCTTGGACTGCAGGCCCAGGCCGAACCAGATGATGAACAGCGAGGCCAGCACGATGCGGGGAACCGCGTTGAGCGCCTTGATGAACGGGGCCAGCACATCGGCCCAGTAGCGGGAGCGGCCCAGCAGCACACCCAGCACGACACCGGCCACGGTGCCGATGACGAAGCCGAGCACGGCCTCCTGCACGGTGGTGTAGAGCTGTAGCCAGATGGAGCCGAACTGCGTTCCCTTGGTGAACCATTCGACCAGGCGGTCCCAGATCAGGGACGGCTTGGAGTAGAAGAACGGGTCGATCCAGTAGGTGGCGGTGAGCTGCCAGGAGCCCAGCCAGGCGACCACGATCAGGGCGCGTAGGCCCCAGGTGCGGATCTTGTTGCGGCGGGACTGCGAGCGGACTCGCGCGAGGATCTGTTCCTCGGTCTCTACCTCGAATTCCGGTGAGGTAGAGGCGGTTTTCTGAATCGTATTAAGCGACACGAGACGCTCCCTTGGTGCGAGCCGCCTCGACCTGATCGCGCAGCGTTTCCCAGATTTCCTTGTAGAGGTCGCGGAACTCCTCGGTGAGCCGCACCTCCTCGACATTGCGGGGACGATCGAGGGTGACCTTGAAGTCGCCGCAGACCGTCGCGGGGCTGGCGGTCATGACGACGACCCGGTCGGCGAGGGCGATGGCCTCCTCCAGATCGTGGGTCACGAAAATCACCGCGGCGCGGCCCTTCTCGCGGCCTTCGGCGTCGGTGCCGGACCACACGCGCAGCAGCTCATCCTGCATGAGTCCGCGGGTCTGCACGTCGAGTGCGCTGAACGGCTCGTCCATGAGAATGATCTCGGGATCGTTCACCAGCGTCTGCGCCAGCGCGACCCGCTTGCGCATACCGCCCGAGAGCTGATGCGGGTAGTAGTTCTCGAACCCGCCCAGCCCGACCGTGCGCACCCAGCGGCCCGCGCGCTCGCGCGCCTCGGCCTTGGACACGCCCCGGAACTTCGGGCCCAGCGCCACATTCTCGATGACCGACTTCCACGGCAGCACGGCGTCCTGCTGGAACATGTAGCCGACGCCGTCCGGAATGCCGCGAACATCCTTGCCGCGCACCAGAGTTCGTCCGGCCGAGGCGGGCTCCAGGCCGGAGACCAGCGACAGCGTGGTCGACTTGCCGCACCCGGTCGGCCCGACGACGGCGACGAACTCGCCCGCCGCGACGGTGAAGTTCAGATCGCGGACCGCGGTGTGGATCCCGCCGTTGTTCCCGGGGAACCGCTTGGTCGCACCGCGCAGTTCGATCAAAGGCGCATCATCGCGCTCAGTGGTCGTTGTACTCATTACTGCTCCTGTCCAGTGCCGCTGCTGCGGCGTTGGACAGAAGCTACGTGTGCCGGGTCACACTCGGCCCGCTTGTGCGCGCAAGTCACACAACTGACGATCCGCCCGTTTTGCGCATTCTGCTCATCCGTTTGCGGACCGTTGTCTACACTGTGCCGCGTGTTCTCGCTCGGCCCCCGCTCCGTCCGTCTCCGGACCCAGATCCTGCTCCTGCAGATCGCCGTGGTGGGCCTGACCCTCGGCTTGGCCTTCGGCGTCTTCGCCTACGTCAGCGGGCAGCGGCTGTCGGATGAGTACGGCCAGCGCGCGCTCGCCGTCGCCCGCACGGTCGCCTCCGATCCGGAGGTGCGCGCGGAGGTGTCGCGCTATGCGGGCATCGCGCTGCAACCCGGACCCGCACTGAAGAACGAACTCGCGCACGGTGACCTCGAACGGGTCGCCGATGACGCCAGGCTCCGCACCGACGCATTGTTCGTGGTGATCACCGATGACGCCGGAATCCGTCTCGCTCATCCCGACCGCGATCGGCTCGGCGAAATGGTGAGCACCGACCCGACGAAGGCGCTCGGCGGCACCGAGTTCGTGATCCGGGAACACGGCACCCTGGGGGAGTCCGTACGTGCCAAGGTCCCGGTCTTCGCTCCCAATGGCGAATCGGTGGTCGGCGAAGTCAGCGTGGGCATTTCGACCGCCGCGGTGCGCGATCAACTGCTGCGCGACCTCCGCCGCGCGGGCCTGTTGATCGGCGGCGCACTGCTGGCGGGCATTGCCGGATCGGTGTTGCTGGCTCGTCGCTGGCACGACCTGACCCTCGGCCTGGAACCATCGGATCTGGCCGACCTGGTCCGCGAGCAGGACGCCGTCCTGCACGGCATCGGCGAAGGCGTCGTCGCCGTGGACGCCCGATGGCGGATCACAGTCGTCAACGACGAGGCTTGCCGCCTGCTCGACATCGACCCCGAACCCGGCAGTGCCCTCGACGCTATCGGCCTGACTCCCCGTGTCCTGCAAGCCTTCCGGTCTGCCGACGGCCAGCCGGTCCAAGCTGCGGTCGGCGACCGCATCGTGGTCGTCACCGCCCGCGCCGTCACCCGCGACAACCGCCCACTCGGCGCGGTCCTATCCGTTCGCGACCGCACCGATGTCGAATCCCTGACCCGCCAACTCGACGCCGTCTCCACCATGAGCACCGTCCTACGCGCCCAGCGCCACGAATTCGCCAACCGCCTCCACCTTCTCAGCGGCCTGCTCCACACCGGCCGCCCCGACGAGGCCACCCACTACCTCGAGGAACTACTCGGCACCGGCCCCCTGGGCGCGACCCTTCCCGGCTTGGAAGCCATTCGCGACCCCTACCTGCAAGCCTTCCTCGCCGCCAAATCCGCCCACGCCCGCGAGCGCGGCGTCCACCTCCGCCTCGGCCCCAACACCTGGGTCGACGCGAATCTCTCTGCCCCCGTTGACGTCACAACCGTCCTCGGCAACCTGCTCGACAACGCCATCGATGCGGCGGCCCTGGGCGAGGGTGAGACGGCGGTGGAGGTGGAGTTGGTTCAGGAAGGGGAGACGCTGCACATAGCGGTCGCCGACAGCGGTGGCGGGGTATCGGCCGAGTTGGCGGATTCGGTATTCACCGAAGGGGTTTCGACCAAGAGTGGTGGCGGACCCGGAGGCCGCGGACTCGGACTGGCGCTGTCTCGGCAGGTGGCGCGGGCGCGAGGTGGGGATGTGCGCCTTGCGGACCCGGGTGGGGTCGGCGAGAAGGCTTTGGGGGGAGCGGAATTCATTGCCCGGATGCCGGGTGTGTTGTCGGAAGAGGAAATGGTGTGGGAGAGCTGAGCGTGCTGGTGGTCGATGATGACTTCCGGGTGGCGAATTTGCATGCGGGGATCGTTGCCGCGTTGCCGGGGTTTTCGGTGGCGGCGACGGTGAACAGTTTGGCGGCGGCGCGGGCCGCGATTGCCGGGGCGCAGGTGGATTTGGCGTTGGTGGATGTTTATCTGCCGGACGGGTCGGGGATCGAGCTGGTTCGGGAGGTTCGGTTCGATGCCATGATGCTCACCGCCGCAACGGAATCGGAGACGGTGCGGGCGGCGCTGGCGGCGGGGGCGCTGGGGTATCTGGTGAAGCCGTTCGATCATGCGGTGCTGGCGGCGCGGCTGGCGGGGTATGCGCGATACCGGCGGATCCTCGCGGCGCCGGAGGTGACGGCGGGGGATGTGGATGCGGCGCTGGCGGCGTTGCGTCCGGCGGTGGTGGCCTCGGGGACGGCGGCGGCCGGTGCGGTGGCGGCGGCTTCGCCTACGAAAGATCTTGTGCTGCAAGCTGTTCAGGCCGCTGACGCACCCATGTCGGCGGCTCAGGTCTCGGCCGCCATCGGCATCTCACGCGCCACCGCCCAGCGCTACCTGGCCACCCTGGTCGGCGCGGGCGACCTGCGCATGCAGCTGCGCTACGGCAGCACCGGCCGCCCGGAACAGGAGTATTCCGCACCCCGCCGTCCCTGACGCCGCGCGCTGTGAGGGCACACACAGGGGACTTGGCGAATCCGGCGGTTTCTGGCTAACGTCGTAGGCGTGGCGGTGCTCCTGTCGGCCGACTTGTACCGGTCCAGGGTCGGGATCGTCACGAGTACAGGAGAATTCCTATCACTATCCAGTTCAACCACACCATCGTCGCGTGCGTCGACAAGCAGGTTTCCGCCGAATTCTGGGCGGACATTCTCGGGGTGGAGGTGGGTAAGCCGTATGGTCCGTTCATTCCGATCACGGTCGGCAATGGCGTCACCTTCGACTTTTCCAATATGCCACCGGGATTCGAGGACAAGCCGCAACCGCAGCACTACGCCTTCCTGGTTTCCGAGGAAGAGTTCGACGCGGCTTACGAGAAGATCAAGCGGTACGGCATGACCTATTGGGCCGATCCGCGGCAGCAGGGCGTGAACGAGATCAACCACAATGACGGCGGCCGGGGGATCTATTTCCTCGATCCCGTCGGCCACTACATGGAGCTGATCACCGTCCCGTACGGTGGCTGGCCCCAACAGGTCTCATAACGCGGTAGATCTCAGGCGGCCACCGCGACGCCCAGCGAGAGCGCGCCCCACGGCTTGGGGCCGTCCTGCTGGTAATAGCGGTCGATCTCGCGGATCTCGAATCCCGCGGATTCGACCAGGCCGCGAATATCGCGATTGAGGTGGCAGCCACCGGCCACGGCCTTCTGAATCGGGTTCAACCGGTGCTGCCACTTCACCACGTTCGGATCCGGTGCGAGACCGTGCTCGACGAAATGAAAAGTGCCGCCGGGCACCAATACTCGGCGCACCTCGGCGAGCGCGGTCTCGACATCGGGAATGGTGCACAGCGTCCAGGTGGACAGCGCCGAATCGAAGCTGTCGTCCTCGAACGGCAGGTGCTGCCCGTCCAGTCCGGACCGCTCCACCGGCACCGCCGACGCGGCGACCCGCTCGGCCGCCATCCTCCAGCCGAGATCGGCGGGCTCGACCGCGGCCACCGATTTCACGGTGTCCGGATAGAACGGCACATTGCGCCCGGAGCCGAAACCGATCTCGACCACGCGTCCGTGCAGCCCGGCGCACACCCGCTTACGCTCGCGGTTCAGGTATTTCGTCCCGCAGCACACGTCCACGAGCCGCGGCAGCACCCGGTCTTCGTAAATTCCCACCCCACCACTCTTCCCGCCGACGTGCCCGCGCGCCATATGCACCTGCACGAAGGCTCATCGTGTCGGCGGGAAGCGCTGGGTCAGCCAGTCGGTCACGAAGGTCAGCACCTGCGGGTCGATGGTGGTGTCGATCCCGGCGTATTCCTTGGGGCTGCCGGTATCGGCGGGCTGCATCAGGTGGTTGAGGCCGTCGAAGACGTGCACGGTGGCATCCGGGTCGGCGGCCAGCAGGGTGCGCGCCGGACCCTCGCTCTGGGACGCGGCCACCTGCAGATCCTTGGTGCCGTAGAAGGCCAGCACCGGCATGCGCAGTTTCTGCAGCGCCGGGGCCGGGTCGTAGCCGAGGAGCGCGGCCATGTACGGGGTGACCAGCGCGGCGATGTCGTCCTCGGAGAGCTTCTGCTCGGCGGGCAGTTCGTCATTGTGCCGGCGCACATAGGTCTTGGCGGCCTCCAGATCGCCCGCGCGCATCAGGGTCGCCAGGGTCGAATTGAAGGCGACGGCCTTGTCGATCTCCTCGGCGCTGGCGCCCTGGGCGGTGAGGATGAGCCGGTTCTGCAGCACCAGGACATCCGAGCCGGGTACCGCCGGGCCCGCCATCATGATGACGAAGGCGACGCCGCTGTCCGGGCGCGAGGCGTAGAGCGGGCCGAGGTAGCCGCCCTCGCTGTGCCCGAGCAGCCCGATCCGTTTGGCGTCGATCTCGGAACGTCCACGCAGGAACGTCATTCCGGCGCCGATATCGTCGGCCAGATCCTTGTAGTCCGAGGTGTCGAGGTTGCCGCCGGTCTTGCCCACCCCGCGCTTGTCGGTGCGCAGGACCGCGTATCCGGCGCGGGTGAGGGTGTCGGCCAGCAGCAGGAACGGCTTGTGGCCCAGGATCTCCTCGTCGCGGTCATTGGCCCCGCTGCCGTTGATCAGCACGACCGTCGGGAACGGGCCGCCGCTGTTGGGCTCGGTCAGCGTCCCGGCGATGGTGATGTCACCGCTGCGGTAGGTGACGTCCTCGGACTTGTACGGGTACGGCGGCTTGGGCTCCTGCGGCCGGGGCGGGCCCTCGACCTTGCCGCGGGTCAGCGTCAGCGGGAAGCTCTGCCCGGATTGGGTGAACTGCCCGGTGATGGTGTCTGAGCCCTTATCGTATTTTCCCTGGTACGAGGGATTTCCGGGGATCTTGGTCATGGTCCAGGAGACGCCGTCGGCATCGGCCTTCACCGCGCTGAGCGGTTTCTCCTGCAGCCCTTGCTCCGGTATGTCGATGGTCGCCTTGCCGTCGGCGGCGAAGCTGACACCCACCGCCAGCGGATGGTCGGGTATCTCGATCTTCCCGTGGAAATCGCCGGTGACCCGCGGTGGCGCGGCCTCCTGTTTCGTCGCGCACCCGGCAACCAGGGCGACGACGGCGAGCACAGCCAGCAGTACGGACCGCAGCGTACGCATGAATCTCAGCGTACGCACCGACTCGCGATAACGAGCCCATCCCGACTCGGACACTCCAAATAACCACTGGGCCAACGCGAATAACTCTCCCGTCCAGATCATTGCCCCGCGTCACCCAGCGCTCGTACCGTGTAAAAGGTGAGCAATGACGCTTCCCCCACGGGTCTCGTGGACCTGCCCACCTCGGTGAGCGGCTACGCGACCAGCGAATTCGGTCCGCTGGTACGTACTTTCGCGCGAATGGTGGGTGGTCGCCCGGGCGCGGGCGGCGGGCTCACGGTGCATCTGCGCGGGGAACCGCTGGTCGAGATCTGGGCCGGTGAGGCCGCGCCGGGGCGGGGGTGGGACGCCGATACCGGCTCCATCGTCTTCTCCGCCACCAAAGGCATTGCGGCCACGGTCATCCACCGGCTCGCCGACCGGGGACTCATCGACTACGACGCGCCCGTCGCCCACTACTGGCCCGAGTTCGCGGCCAATGGCAAGCAGCGGATCACGGTGCGGGAGGTCATGTCTCACCGGGCCGGGCTCTACGGGCTGCCGGCCATCGCGCGCGGGCTCGACGACGTGCTCGATCACCGGATGATGGAAGAGCATCTGGCGGCGGCGAAACCCGATCACCTGCTGGGCATTCCGACCTATCACGCGCTGACCTACGGCTGGCTGCTGGCGGGGCTGGCGCGCGCGGTCACCGGGCGGGGGATGGGCGAGTTGTTCCGCAGCGAGGTCGCCGAACCGCTGGGTGCGGAGGGCATCCATCTGGGCGCGCCGCCGGCCGGATCGCCCACCAGTGCGGCTGTGCTGCACGGCAACAAGCTCTCGGCGGTCGGCACGAACTATGTGTCACTGGTGCTCGGCCGCGCCTATTCGCTGCCCGGGGCGCTGGGCGCCGCCGCTCGCGCGTTGTTCCTGCCCGGCCTGGATCTGCTGCTGGAGGGCGAGGATCCGCCGATCCTGCACACCGAACTCGGCGCGGGCAACGGCGTCTGCACCGCGACCGGGCTGGCCACGGTGTACGGCGCGCTCGCCAACGACGGTATGCATCAGGGCCGCCGGTTCCTGTCGCCGCAGACGATCAAGGCCATGCGGCATGTCGAGACCTATCGGCTCGATCACGCGCTGTTCTACATCCCGATGATGTGGCACATGGGTTATCACTCCCTGCCGATCCCGGGCGCCCGCGCGGGCTTCGGGCATATCGGGCTGGGTGGCTCGTTCGGCTGGGCCGATCCGGGTCTCGGGCTGTCTGTCGGATTCGTGCACAACCGGCTCGGCATCGGTGCCGCGAGTCTTGATCAAATCGCGTCGGCATGGGTGCTGCCGCTGGTGGTGCGGGGCGCTCACGCGGCGCGCCGCACTACTACCCATGTCGAGCCGGCGGCCGCGTCGGTGGCCTGAGCACGAGTCGCCCGATCGCCCGAGAGCGGTTCAGCGCCGGGCGATCGCGGCGAACACGCCGGGATCCACCAGGGTCGAGGTGTCGCCGAGTTCGCGACCCTCGGCCACATCGCGCAGCAGGCGGCGCATGATCTTGCCCGAGCGGGTCTTGGGCAGTTCCGGCACCACGTGGATATCGCGCGGGCGGGCGATCGGGCTGATCTCGCGGGAGACCTCGGCCTTCAGCTCGCGCACCAGATCGGTTCCGGTGTCGGTGGTTTCGGCGGTCAGGATGACGAAGGCCACGATGCCCTGACCGGTGGTCTCGTCCGAGGCGCCGACCACGGCCGCCTCGGCGACACCCGAGTGGCCGACGAGGGCGGACTCCACCTCGGCGGTGGAGATGCGGTGGCCCGACACGTTCATGACATCGTCGACGCGGCCCATGATCCACAGGTCGCCGTCGGCGTCGAGGCGGGCGCCGTCACCGGCGAAATACCAACCGGTGGCGGCGAATCGATCCCAGTAGGTCTTGCGGAACCGTTGCGGATCGCCCCAGATGCCGCGGGCCATGGACGGCCAGGGCTGGGTCAGTACCAGCAGGCCGTCGGCGTCGCGGTCGCCGAGGTCGGTGCCGTCCTCGTCCACGACCTTGGCGGAGATGCCCGGGATCGGGGTCATGGCGGCACCGGGTTTGGCGTCGGGTGTGTCGGGCAGCGGGGCGATCATGATGGCGCCGGTCTCGGTCTGCCACCAGGTGTCCACGATGGGAGTTCGGTTGCCGCCGATGACCTCCCGGTACCAGCGCCAGGCCTCCGGGTTGATCGGCTCGCCGACTGAACCCAGCAGTCGCAGGCTCGACAGGTCGTGGGCGGCGGGGATCTCGCGGCCCCACTTCATGAAGGTGCGCACCAGCGTCGGAGCCGTGTAATAGATGGTGACGCCGTACTTTTCGATGATCTGGAAGTGGCGGTGCTCGTCCGGGAAGTTCGGAGTGCCCTCGTACACCACCTGCGTGACGCGGTTCGACAGCGGCCCGTAGACGATGTACGAGTGCCCGGTGACCCAGCCGATATCGGCGGTGCACCAGTACACGTCCTGGCCGGGCTTGTGGTCGAAGACGATGTCGTGGGTGTAGGACGCCTGGGTCAGGTAGCCGCCCGAAGTATGCAGAATCCCCTTGGGTTTTCCGGTGGTGCCGGAGGTGTAGAGGATGAACAGCGGGTGCTCGGCGTCGAACGCCTGGGCCTGGTGCTCGGCCGGTGCCTGCGCGACGGTGTCGTGCCACCACAGGTCCCGGCCCGCGGTCATCGGGGTGTCGATTCCCGTGCGCTGCACCACGAGTACGTGCTCGACGCTCGAATCGCCTTCGGCCAGCGCCTCGTCCACGGCCGCCTTGAGCGGAGCCGCTGTCCCGCGCCGCCATTGGCCGTCGGTGGTGATGATCAGCCGGGCTCCGGCATCGTCGACCCGCTGGCGCAGGGCGCTCGCCGAGAATCCGGCGAAGACTACCGAGTGCACCAGCCCGAGCCGGGCGCAGGCCAGCATGGAGACGATGGCCTCGGGAATCATCGGCATGTAGATGGCCACACGATCACCGGGTCGCAGTCCGAGGGCCGTGAGAGTGTTGGCGGCCCTGGACACTTCGGCGAGCAGGTCGGCGTAGGTGAGGTCGCGGCTGTCGCCGGGCTCGCCTTCCCAGTGGATGGCGACCTGGTCGCCGTGGCCGTCGAGGACGTGGCGGTCGACGCAGTTGTAGGCGACGTTCAGCTGTCCGTCGGCGAACCATTGCGCGAAAGGCGCGTCGTCCCAATCCAGTACGCGGGTGAACGGTCGCGTCCAGTGCAGCCGCCCGGCCTGCTCGGCCCAGAACTCGGTGATCGTGTGGCTCATGGTGTGGTCTCCTCTCGAGCGGTCAGTGCGCGACGGCCTTCTCGGCGCCGACGCCGGTGAGGGCGCGCACCTCCATTTCGGCGGCCTTGGCGGGGTCCTCGTCGGGCTTGCCCAGGAAGGTGCCGGCAATGCCGAGCACGAAGGCCAGCGGGATGGACACGATGCCCGGATTGGATAGCGGGAACCAGTCGAAGTCCAGCTTCGGCAGCATCGCCGTCTTGGAGCCGGACACGGCGGGGGAGAAGACGATCAGCACGATGGTGGAGATCAGGCCGCCGTACATGCTCCACAGCGCGCCGGTGGTGTTGAAGCGCTTCCAGAACAGCGAGTACAGGATGGTCGGCAGGTTCGCCGAGGCCGCCACCGCGAAGGCGAGCGCCACCAGGAACGCGACGTTCTGACCGTTGGCGAGAATGCCCAGGCCGATGGCCAGCAGGCCCACCACGACCGCGGTGATGCGCGAGACCCGCACCTGTTCGCTGTCGGAGACCTTGCCGCGCTTGATGACTCCGGCGTAGATGTCGTGCGCGAAGGACGCCGAGGCGGTGATGGTCAGACCGGCGACCACCGCCAGGATGGTGGCGAAGGCGACCGCGGAGATGACCGCCAGCAGCACCACGCCGCCGAGCTCGTACGCCAGCAGCGGGGCGGCGGAGTTCTGCCCGCCGGCCGCGCCCAGGATCTTGTCCGGGCCCACGATGGCGGCCGCGCCGTAGCCGAGCACCAGCGTGAACAGGTAGAAGGCGCCGATCAGGCCGATCGCCCAAACCACCGAGCGGCGTGCCTCTTTCGCGGTCGGCACGGTGTAGAAGCGCATGAGCACATGCGGCAGACCGGCCGTGCCCAGCACCAGCGCCAAGCCCAGGGAGACGAAGTTCAGCTTGGAGGTGCCGTTCGCGCCGTACTGCGCGCCCGGGGCCAGCACATCACGCTTGGCCACGGCTTTGTTCGCCGATTCGGACACGTGCTGCTGCGCCGAGCCGAGGATGTCGGAGAAGTGGAATCCGAACTTGCCCAGCACCAGCACGGTCATGAACGCCGCGCCCGCGATGAGCAGCACCGCCTTGATGATCTGCACCCAGGTGGTGCCCTTCATGCCGCCGACCAGCACGTACACGATCATGAGAATGCCCACGACCGCGATCACCACCGACTGCCCGGTGCGGCTCTTGATATCCAGCAGCAGCGCCACCAGACCGCCCGCACCCGCCATCTGCGCCAGCAGATAGAACAGCGACACCGCGAGGGTCGACAGCGCCGCGGCCGTCCGCACCGGCCCCTGCTTCAGTCGGAAGCTCAGCACGTCGGCCATGGTGAATTTGCCGGTGTTCCTGAGCATTTCGGCGACCAGCAGCAGCGCGACCAGCCACGCTACGAGGAAGCCGATCGAGTAGAGGAACCCGTCATACCCGTACACCGCGACAGCCCCCGCGATGCCGAGAAAGCTCGCGGCCGAAAGATAATCGCCCGCGATGGCGATCCCGTTCTGCGGCCCGGAGAACCCGCGCCCACCGGTGAAGAAGTCCGCCGCACCGGCATTGGACCGACTGGCCCGCACCACCACAACCATGGTGACGGCCACGAACAGCGCGAAAATCGCGATATTGACCGCAGGCTTGCCGACAGTCTCGGCCGCGGCATAAGTCAACGTATTCACGCCCGACCCCCCTCCAACTCGGCGCGCAGCGCGGCAGCACGCGGATCCAACTCCCGATTCGCGAACCGCACATACAGCCCGGTGATCAGAAAGGTCGACACGAACTGCCCGAGCCCGAGCAGCAGCCCCGTATTCACATTCCCGAACACCTTGTGCGCCATGAAGTCATGGGCATACGCCCCCAACAGCACATAGGTCAGATACCAGGTGAGGAACAAGGCGGTCATCGGGAACACGTAGCGGCGCAGCCGATTCCGAAGCTCCTGAAACTCCGGACTGGCCTGCGCGGCGGCAAATTCCGCCGCCGTGGGTGTGCGCGGCGGCGTGCCGCCGAGCTCGATACTGCTCATCGAACGTCCTAGCGTGTGGCGTGGCTTACTTGCCGCGGAACGCTAGCCAGGACTTCATGATCAACACATGATGTGGCCCCGGTCACTCGCCGAAGGCCCCGCTCCGTGCGCCGAACGGTCGATCCCACGCGCCGAGCGGTCAACCATCCAAGCGGCGCCGATGCTCGGCCACGTGCACCCGGGTCGAGCATCGGGTGGTGCAGAAGCGACGCCTGCCGTTGCGCGAGGTGTCGACGAAAACAACGTCGCAGCCCTCCCGGGCGCAGCGGCCGATCCGGGTCGGGTCCTCACAGAACAGTGCCGCGAGACCGAAGGCGGTGTACGCCTTCACCCGCTCGTCCACCGGGGCCGTTTCTTCGGCGTAATGCAAGTGCGGGGCCCGGCCGTCGTGCACCGAAATGTATGGGCGGCCGGTCGTTTTGGCCAGCAATGCATTGAGCAGTTCCACCGACGGATTCGTGAACACCGCGTCGAGTTCCCGTATCCACCGCCGCAATTCGGCATCCTGCCGTGCGTCGATCGGTCCGACCGGCTGGTAACCACTGGCCATGAGCAGCCGGCCGAGATCCTCGCCGGGTGCCGCGTTCACCAGCCGAACCGCGATCTCGGCGGCCACCCCGCCGTAAGGGTTGAAATGCACTAACTCATTACATCACTGTGAAGGCATGCCCGCTACCTGCCCCGTCTGCTCCTGGCCGACGCCGACCACCGTCTCCACCCACGGCAATATCCGCTACCTGCGCTGTATTTGCGGCAAATGGCTGATCCAAGACCGCGACGAAGTGCTGGCGACAGCGGGCGCCAGCACCTTCACCGACTCGTACGAAACCCCTGCGCCGAGGTGAGCGGCACGCGAATGGGCCTGGACCTGCACTGAGGCACCGAAATTGACGGAACTCCGAGATCAGCCTTCGGGGTAGAAGACGAAAAGGGTGCAGCCGGTTGTGGTTGCGGGGATGTGCCAGGATCCGGGTGGGGCGTGGAGGAACGTTCCGGCGGGGTAGTCGCGAGCGCCGTCGTTGAAGACGCCGGAGAGTACGTAAACCTCTTCCGGGCCGGGCTGGTGGATGTCGCGGCGGGGCCAGGAGGTGCCCGGGTCCATTTCCAGGATGTTGGCGTGTGCGCCTGATTCTCCCGTCCACAGGTGGCGGAGCCGGATACCCGGAAAGAGCTCGCGGACAGGGGATTCGGCGGCGGTGACGGCGGTGTAGCCGATCTGGTCGAGGATCTCGGGATGCATGTCCGCCACCCTGCCGGGAGCGGAGCGAATCGGGCCAGTGTCGGAGAAGACACCATGGGGTACTTTCTTGCCATGCATCGTGTGGTGGCTCTGGTGCGGCCGGTGCAGCCGACATTCGAACTCGGCTGTGCCGTCGAGGTATTCGGCACTCCGCGGGCCGGTGTGGCGCAGCACTACGAGTTCGAGGTGTGCACCGAGACACCTGGGCCGGTACCCAGTTCGGCCGGGTACGCGATGTTCGTCGAACGCGACCTGTCGGCGCTCGAGCACGCGGATACCGTCCTCATCCCGGGCTGGCATCCACCCGAGGAACCACTGTCCGACCAAGTGCGCGAGGCGCTGCTGCAAGCTCACACCCGCGGGGCGCGACTGGCCACCATTTGCTCCGGAGTGTTCGCTCTGGCCCGCACCGGACTACTCGACGGTCGTTCGGCCACCACCCATTGGGCATCGGCCGCGAAACTACAGCGCGAATTCCCCGACGTGCTGGTGGAACCGGACCGTCTCTACATCGACCACGGCGACGTCGCCACCAGCGCCGGAGCCGGCGCGGGCATCGACCTGTGCCTGCATCTGGTCCGGCAAGACCACGGTCCCGCCCACGCCGCCCTGCTCGCCCGCCACATGGTGATGCCCCCGCACCGTGAGGGCGGCCAACTCCAATACGCGCCCACCCCACCACCGGATGAGGCCCTCGACGGCCTGCTCGACTGGGCGGAAACCCAACTGGCAACCCCACTCTCGGTAACCGACATGGCCGCCCACCTCAATATCTCCCCACGCACCCTGGCCCGCCGTTTCGCCGACCAACTCGGCACCAGCCCCGGCGCCTGGCTCCTGAGTCGTCGTGTGTCCCAGGCTCGCGCCCTCCTCGAGGAGACCGACCTCCCGGTCGAAGTCATCGCAGCCCGGGTCGGCCTGGGCTCGCCGGTCAATCTCCGCCGCCGCTTCCGCGCCCAGGTGGGCACCACCCCGGCCGCCTACCGCCGCGCATTCCGCACTTCGTGATTCACCGGCGCCGCCGGTGAGGTGGGGCGAGGGCCGGGTTCGCGGTCGGCGCTTAGGCCTAGGAGTTCGGGGGCGTGGAGGCGGACGAAGATTCGGGCGACTTCGGGGGTGGGCTGGGTCCGGGTCGGGCGGCTGACGGCGATCATGGTGAGGAAGGCCAGGGGGACGCTCACGGCTGCGGGGTAGCTCAGGATTGCTGCGGGCCAGCCATTAGCGATTCGGGTCGGGATGCCGCCCGCTACCGAAACCGCTGTTGCCGCACCGGAAGTCAGGCCGCCGGTGATCAGACCCGCGGCCGCGCCCGGGGCGGTGAGGCCGCGCCACCAGATGCCCAGGGTGAGCAGGGGGCAGAGGGTCGACGCCGCTACCGAGAAGGCCAGGCCGACTGTGCGGGAGAGGTCGAGGGAGACTACGACCAGTGAAAGGGCCAGGGGGACAGTGCCTGCGATGAGGGCCGCTAATCGGAAGTCGCGGATTCGGCCGCGGAGGAGGTCGGTGCTGACCACGCCCGCGATGCTGACCAGTAGGCCGGATGAAGTGGATAGAAATGCGGCCAGGGCACCGGCGGCGACGAGCGCGCCGAGCAGTTGGCCTGCCAAACCGGCCAGCACCGATTCGGGCAGCAGCAGTACGGCGGCGTCTGAGGCGTCAGAGCCCAGTACCTGGGGCGTGAATACCCTGGCGAAGGCGCCCAGCAGGGTGGGGAACAGGTAGAAGACGCCGACCATGCCGATTACGGTTGCGGCCGTTGTGCGGGCGGCGCGGCCGTCGGGGTTTGTGTAGAAGCGGACCAGGACGTGGGGTAAACCCATGGTGCCCAGGAACGTGGCGACGATCAGGGAGTAGACGGCGTAGAGGGGGTGGGGGCCGCCGAAGCCGCCACCGGGGCGCAGCCAGGGGCCGAGATCGGTTGTCGCCGGGCGGTTGCCGAGGAAGTGGGCGGCCAGCACCAGTGCGGGGAGGGCGACGGCGGTCAGTTTCAACCAGTACTGGAACGCTTGGACGAAAGTGATCGAGCGCATGCCGCCGCTGGCGACGGTGGCGATGACGATGGTGGCGACTGCGACGGCACCGACCCAGCCGGGTACGCCCAGCAGGATTCGCAGTGTCAGGCCCGCGCCCTGGAACTGCGGGATCAGGTACACCGCGCAGACGAGTACTACGACCAGCGCTGCCAAACGTCGCAAACGCAAAGAGCCGAGCCGGAATTCGGTGAAATCTGGGACCGTGTACGCACCGGATCGGCGCAGGGGTGCGGCGACGAACAGCAGCAAGCCGAGATAGCCCGCCGTGAAACCGACCGGGTACCACAGGGCGTCCGCTCCGTACTTGGCGATCAGTCCGGCGACGCCGAGAAACGAGGCGGCGGAGAGATATTCACCCGAGATGGCCGCCGCGTTCCACCGCGGCCCCACACTGCGGGACGCGACCAGGAAGTCGGACGTGGTCCGCGCCAGCCGCACCCCGTACACCGCGATCCCGACCGTCGCGACGGCCGCGGCCAGCAGGGCGATCAGCGTGATCACCGAGGCGTGCGAATCCATCTCAGTCCCTGGTCAATTCGTTGAAGTCGCGTTCATTGCGTTCGGCCAGCCGGGTGTAGATCCTTCCCACGACGTACAACAGCGGATACGCCGCCACTCCCAATAGCAGCCAGGGCAGCCGGATTCCGAACACCGTCGCCGTCCCGAGCGGCCCCAGGAAAACCAGCGGCAGCGCACCCAGCACGACCACGGTCACCAATCCCAGCCGCACCGCCAGCCCGAACTGCGCCCGGATCAACCCTCCGATCAGCACCGCCCCCACCTCGGTCTGCTCCGCCACCTCCACCCGCGCTCGCACCACCCGCGCCCCCCGCCGCTCGGCCAAAACGACCCGCTCCCGCACCGGCTTCCGCTGCTCAGCGTTCATCGCCCGCCTCGGGTGCGGTGCGATGCCGGGATGAGGCGTTGCTTGAGTTCGCGGACCTGGCGGCGGGCTACCGGCAACTCGACGGCGGGGGAGGGGCCGACGGTGCCGAGGCAGACGATCGTGCTGGTGCCGACGGTTCGCAGGCCGGTGACTTCGGGGAGCGCGACG
>NZ_BAAFGR010000133.1:0-23204 GCF_041154655.1 Nocardia sp. JMUB6875 | reverse complement strand
GGGGTCGTGGTGGGCGCCGCCGGCAGGGGGGTCGTGATGGTCGGCGGGGTGGCGCCGGTGCCGGTGCCCGGGATCACGGTGATGATCAGGGTCTGGGTGCTGGTGCCCTGGGTGGCCGTGATGATGTGCTGGCCCGGGGTGGTCGGCGTCCAGGTGATGCTTGTGTGCCCGGCCGGGAAGGGCAGGATGCCGACGCCGTTGGTGATGCTGACCCCGTTGTCGTTCCAGGTGACCGGCAGCGCGCTCGAGACGCCGGTCAGGTCCGCGCCGAGGGTGTAGGTGCCGCCGACCGCCGGCACCGGATCGGAGGGGCTGATCGCCTCGACGGTGGCGCCCGCCGTCGGCGAGACCGCCACCGCGATGGCGGCGGCGGCGCCGGCGACGCCGGCCGCGGCGAGTCCGGCCCCGAACACACGGCCAGAGGGATTGCTGCTCATGGGTACTCCTGTGATGCGCCCCGGGCTGCGGCCCGAGTTACTGGGAATCGGTCAGAAACCGAACGGCAGGCCGTTGGCGCTGCCGGAACCGCCACCGCTGGGCTGAGTCGTGGTGGTCGGCGGAGTCGTTGTCGTCGGCGGAACCGTCGTCGTGGTCGGCGGCTCGGTGGTGGTCGTGGGCGGAGCCGTCGTGGTGGTGGGGGGAACCGTGGTGGTGGTCGGCGGCTCGGTCGTGGTGGGCGGGACCGTCGTGGTGGTCGGCGGGACCGTGGTCGTCGTCGGCGGGACCGTGGTGGTGGTCGGAGGGACCGTGGTGGTCGTCGGCGGCACGGTGGTCGTCGTGGTCGGCGGGACCGTCGTCGTGGTGGTGGCGGTGCCGACGGTCACGACCAGGCTCTTGGACGAGCCGCCCTGCTTGAGGGTGATGGTGTGCTTGCCGGGGGTGGTCGGCGTCCATTCGGCGCTGGAATGGTTCACCGGCCACGGGACTCTCGAGGGCGGATCGGTGATGGCGACGCCGTCCACCGTCCAGTAGCAGAGCAGGCCGAATTCCCAGCCGCTGACGGTGGCACTGACCGTATAGGTGCCGCCGACAACCGGATTCGGGTCGGAGATGGTGACCGTGTCGACGGTCGCGTGGGCTTCGGGAGCCTCGTGCGTGGCGAGGACCGACACGGCGCCGGTCGCGATGGCCAGGGCGGCCAGCCCGGCGCCGAGGTGGCGGGCGCCCGCGGGGATTTTGCTCACTGTGTGTTTCTCCTGTGCTGCGACCCCGTAGCGAGGGGTCGGTCGCACAGTAAGTGAGCGGCTATCTGAAATTGGCCGTTTTCAGAAAAATAAGGGCAGGTGCGCCGCTACTTCTTCGCCGGGCGGGCCTTCTTCGCAGGCTTCGCAGCGGCCGCTGCCTCGGCGGCCTTCTCCTCCGCGATGGCCGTCGCCGGATGCACCGCCACGATGCCCAGTCCCTGACGGCGCTTGCAGTGCGCGGCCAGCTCGTCATAGGCGGGCTTGCCGATCAGCTCGATCAGCTCGGGGGCGTAAGCCTCCCATACCGGACGGGTCCCGACGTGGGCATCCGGCGATCCGGTGCAGTACCAGTTCAGATCGAGTCCGCCCGGACCCCAGCCGCGGCGGTCGTATTCGGTGATCACGGTCCGCAGGATCTCCACCCCGTCGGGCCGGTCCACCCAGTCCTGGGTGCGGCGAATCGGAAGCTGCCAGCACACTTCCGGCTTCACGGTGAGCGGCTCCAGGCCCTTGCGCAGCGCCATGGTGTGCAGCGCGCAGCCGATGCCCTCGGCGAATCCCGGCCGGTTGAGGAAGATGCAGGCGCCGTCGAAGCGACGGGTCCGCAACGCGGGTTCGTCGTCGAGATCGTCCTCTTCCAGATACAGCTTCTTGCGCACCCGGCCCTTGTCGTCGGTGGCCTCCGGCATCAGCTGCCAGTCCTCGGGTGTGAGCATTTTCACAGCCGCGTGCAGCTTCTTGCCGTCCTCCTCGTCGGAGAGGAACGCGCCGTGCGAGCAGCAGCCGTCGTTCTCGCGACCGTCGATGATGCCCTGACATGCCGGAGTGCCGAAAACGCAGGTCCAGCGCGAGAGTAACCAGGTCAGATCGGCCGCGATCAAATGCTCGTCATTAGCTGGATCGACGAATTCGATCCACTCCCGGGGGAAGTCGAGTTCCACCTCGGGCGCCGGGTCGATCTTCGCCGCTGGTCGAAGCCCGGTCGGCCCGCTCGCCGATGCACCTGCCGTCACAACGCGGAACGCTAACAGCTCAGTCGCCTGGCCTGAAGTCGTGACGCACCCAGTACCGTGTTCTTGTGCGGCTCGGTGTACTCGATGTGGGAAGCAATACCGTCCACCTGCTCGTGGTGGACGCGCATCGTGGTGGACACCCGATGCCGATGAGCTCGACGAAATCGGCCCTGCGGCTGTCGGAGAGCATGGACGACCACGGTCGGATCACCCCCGCGGGGGCGTCGAAGTTGACCGCCACGGTAGCCGAATTCGCAAGCATCGCAAAGACTTCCGGCTGCGTCGAGCTGATGGCCTTCGCCACCTCCGCCGTCCGCGAGGCCACCAACTCCGACGAGGTGCTGGCCCGGGTGCGCCGCGAGACCGGCGTCAATCTGAAAGTGCTCTCCGGTGTCGATGAGGCTCGACACACTTTCCTCGCCGTGCGCCGCTGGTACGGCTGGAGCGCCGGGCGAATCCTCAATCTGGACATCGGCGGCGGCTCGCTCGAGATGAGCAACGGCGCGGACGAGGATCCCGAACTCGCGCTCTCGCTGCAGCTGGGCGCGGGCCGGCTGACCCGGGATTGGCTGCGCCACGATCCGCCCGGCAAACGCCGCGTCGCGGTGCTGCGCGACTGGCTCGACGCCGAGCTCGTGCTGCCGTCCAAGCAGCTGCTCGAGGTGGGCCGCCCGGATCTGGCGGTGGGCACCTCCAAGACCTTCCGCTCGCTGGCGCGGCTGACCGGTGCCGCCCCCTCTGTTGCGGGACCGCGGGTGCGGCGTACCCTCACGAGTTCCGGCCTGCGGCAGCTGATTGCGTTCATCTCCCGAATGACAGCCGCCGACCGGGCAGAATTGGAAGGCGTAAGTTCTGATCGGTCACAGCAACTCGTGGCCGGTGCGCTGGTCGCGGAGGCGAGTATGCGGGCACTGTCCCTGGACACGCTCGAAATCTGTCCCTGGGCCCTGCGAGAGGGATTGATCTTGCGCAAACTTGATACCGACCTGGATAGCGAACCGATAGCAGGCGGCCCCGAGGGCGGCCTGGCGGGCCCGATCGAAACGGTGTCTCGATGACCGAGGATGCAAGTCAGCTGTCCGTCGCCGAACTATTGGCACGGAACGGGCAGCAGAGTGGGGCCCCCGCGAGTGGCGGGGGGCGTAGACGTCGAAGTGGCCGTGGCATTTCCGTCGCGGACCTGACCGGAGACATTCCGGTGGTGCGGACGGGTTCGTCCTCGCACGCCGCTCCGGAAGCGGACCCGGCTCCGCCCGCACCCGAGCCTGCCCCGAATGAATCGGACTATTCCAACTATTCGAACTTCTCGAATTATTCTGATTACTCGAACTTTTCGGATTACTCAGACTTCTCGTCTTCCGCTTCCTCTGCTCCGGTTTCCCAGCCGCAGCCGGACTATTCGTCCTACTCGGTACCCGAACCGGAGCCCGCGTATTCACCGCTGTCCGGCCCGATTTCGTACTACGACCCGCTGGCCCCCACCCCGCAGCCGCCGTCCCTACCCGAGCCGTCCGGACAGGATTGGTCCGCGGGCCTGAACTGGCCGCCGACCGAGAATCCGCTACAGCCGGACGGTCGCTCCACCGGCGGCCGCCGCCGCAAGCCGGATCCGCTGGATTCGGAGGTGTCGCTGGATCACCTGCAGGGGCTGAACGGCCTACAGGGTTTGAATGGCTCGGTGGGCACCGAGCCTCCCGCACCGGCGCGGGAGGGCGGCCGTCGCCGCCGCTACGACCCGGAGGACGACACCACCGACGAGGTGCGCCCGTTCCGCGGTGAGACCCAGTTCAACCCCGCGGCCCCGGCCGTCCCCGCCTGGTCGCCGCCGGGACCCGAACCGCTGCCGCGCAATTCGCGCCCCGATCGCCCCTTCGAGCCGCCGCAGGCCGCCGCCGGGGCCCCGCCGATGTCGCGCTCGGCGCGCCGCCACGCCGAGGCGCAGCGTCAGCCCGCACCGCCGGCCCCGCCCGCCGAACGTCGCGGCGGCATCGATCACGGCGCCGCCAACGGCCTGCCGGCCTGGTCCGCCCGCGGCCGCCGGCCCGAGGCCGGGCCCGGCCCGTCGAATCCGCCCGAGCGCGGGGATCAGGCGATGGTGCCGACCGCCGCGTGGTCCTCGTCGCTGGCCGACGACGATCAGCAGCTGCTCTCCGGCGAGTCGGTTGCCGGTGATCTGCTCCGCGACGCCCAGAGCCGCGATGACGCACGCGCGGAGCGGAATTCACGCGGCGGCGGCAAGCGTCGCGGCAATGGCGCCCGCGGTCGCGCGGCGGTCGCGCCCGAGCCGGAACCCGACGATCACCTCACCGATTTCTACGAGCCGCTCGACGACGAATACGACGATTACGACGACGAGCCCGAAACCTCCATGGCCGGACGGCTTTCCGCGTTCACGCAGAAGGCCGGGGCGCTGGGCCGCAAGGCCAAGGGCGGCACCGCGGTGCGGCCCGCCCGGTCCCGGGCCAAGGGCCGCTCCGAGGAGGACGAGAACCGCCGCCAGTGGATGGTGATCGCGGGACAGAGCGTGGGCGCGGCGGTCGCGGGCATGTTGCTGTTCAAGGGTTTCGAGCGCATGTGGGAAATGCAGCCGTGGGTGGCGCTGACCTTGGCGATGATCGTGATCCTCGGTCTGGTCGCGCTGGTGCGCGTGCTGCGCCGCACCGATGACATTTTCTCCACTGTGATTGCCGTCGTCGTAGGCGTCTTCGTGACGCTCGGACCGCTAGCCTTTCTACTCAGTACGAACTGAGCAGGGAGCGGGCAGTGGGGAATATGTCGCAGGGGGCGCGGAACGAGAACGGGGCGGGGCGCAGAGAGGTCCGGGTCGGCCTCTCGACCGCCTCGGTCTATCCGGAGAACACCGAGGCCGCGTTCCGGTACGCGGCCGAACTCGGTTACGACGGTGTGGAACTCATGGTGTGGGCCGAACCGGCCAGTCAGTCCATCGCCACCGTGCAGCATTTCTCGCACAAGTACGGCATGCCGGTGCTGGCCGTGCACGCGCCGTGTCTGCTGATCTCGCAACGGGTCTGGGGGTCGGACCCGATCGCGAAACTCACCCGCAGCGTGCACACCGCCGAGGCGCTGGGTGCGGCCACCGTGGTGGTGCACCCGCCCTTCCGCTGGCAGCGCCGCTACGCCGACGGCTTCGCCGAACAGGTTGCCGAACTGGAGAATTCGAGCCCGGTCGCGGTGGCCGTGGAGAACATGTTCCCGATGCGCGCCGACACCCTGTTCCGCGGCAGCTCGATCCAGCGCCTGGAACGCCGCGGCGGCCCCGGCCCCTCCATCACCACCTTCAGCCCCTCCTACGACCCCACCGATGTCGGCTTCCGGCACTACACCCTCGACACCTCGCACACCGCCACCGCGGGCATGGATCCGCTGATCCTGGCGGGCCGCATGGGTTCCGGCCTCACCCACCTGCACCTGGCCGACGGCCGCGGCGCCGCCACCGACGAGCACCTCATCCCGGGCGAGGGCACCCAGCCGGTGGCCGAACTCTGTGAGATGTTGATCCATAACGGTTTCGACGGCCAGGCCGTCATCGAGATCAACACCCAGACCGCCCGCACCACCTCCGCGCGCGCCGCCATGCTCAACCGCGCCCTCACCTTCGCCCGCGAGCATCTGAACAATTTCACCCCCGCGCCGACCCCTGAGCCGACCGCGGCCCATCGCGGCTGAATTCATTTCTGCCGCCTTTATGGGGTTTCAGGGGAGGCCCCTGAGAGTTCCAGAGAGTTTGGGGTGATTCATCCCACCACCCCGGTGGAATGATCGTGGTCTCCGTTTACGCTGTACAAACCACAGTGGAAGGACAGCGGATGACAACGGAGTTGACCGTCGATCTGGATTCGGCGAGCGAGCTGGCGAACGCGCCCTTCAGTCGCGTCTGCCGGATGACCGAACTCGATTCGGCCACTCCCGATGTCGGCCGTTTCGCGGGCGAGATCGACCCGACCTGGACCATCGGCCCGAAGGTGCACGGCGGCACCATCGTCGCGGGCAGCGCCGCCGCCGCCACCGAATGGCTGCGCCGCACCGCCCCCGAGCAGGCCGCCATGTTCCCCGTCTCGGCCAGCACCGACTTCCTCGGCGCCCCCGATCCCGGCGCGGTCGAGTACGAGGTCCGCACCCGCAAGCTGGGCCGTCAGATCGCCCTCCTCGACGCGAGCCTGATCCAGAACGGCCGCACCCTCGTGCACACCGCCTTCACGTTCAGCCACCTTGACGACTCCGCGCCGCAGTACGCCGCCGACCACGCGGGCGATATGCCCGCCGAACCGTCCGCCGACGCCCTCGGCTACGACGAGCGCAACCCCATGGGCAAGCTCGTCCACGTCGCCCAGGGCTCCTCGGTCGCCATCGACACCAAGTGGGCCAAGTTCCTCGCGGGCGAGAAATCCGAACCGCGCCTGCGCCTCTGGATCCGCCCCCTCGACGGCGACGAGCAGGACCCCGACGTCGCCGCCTTCTTCGCCATGATGGCCGCCGACATGAGCCCGCCGGTCCCCATGAACCTCGGCCTCTTCGGCTGGGCCCCCACGGTCCAGATGACCACCTACCTGCGCCGCCGCCCGGCCCCCGGCTGGCTGCGCGTCATCGCCCATTCCCGCGAGGTCGGCCACCGCATGTTCGACGAGGACCAACTCGTCATCGACTCCACGGGTGCCATCGTCGCCCAGAGCCGCCAGCTGGCGTTGATCCCCCAGCCGAGGTAACTACCTGCACCGCTAGCCTTTATGTCCATGACGAGGATTGCGGTAATCGGCGGAGGCCGGATCGGGGAGGCGTTGATCGCCGGGCTGCTGGAGGCCGGGCGGGCAAGCAAGGATCTGGTCGTGGTGGAGCCGGTTGCCACGCGCGCGGAGTTGCTGGGTGAGCGGTTCGGGATTCGCGCTACCGACGACATCGCCGATGCCGCCAAGTCCGCGGACCTCATCGTGATCGCGGTCAAGCCGAACGATGTCGATGCCGTGGTCGCCGAGCTGGGCAAGGCCGAACTCGGCGAGGCGCACGATCAGGTGCTGGTGTCGCTGGCGGCCGGTGTGCCGACCAGTCGCATGGAGTCGCGGCTGCCCGCCGGTTTCCCGGTGATTCGGGTCATGCCCAATACCCCGATGCTGGTGGGCCAGGGCATGAGCGCGATCGCCCCCGGCCGCTACGCCCGCAAGGAGCAGCTGACGCTGGTCACCGAGATGCTGGAGTCGGTCGGCAAGGTCGTCACGGTCACCGAATCGCAGCTGGACGCGGTCACCGCGGTGTCGGGCTCGGGCCCGGCGTATTTCTTCCTGATCGTCGAGGCCATGATCGACGCCTCGGTGGGCCTGGGCCTGACCCGCGATGTGGCCACCCAGTTGGTGGTGCAGACCATGCTCGGTTCGGCCGCGCTGCTGGACGAATCGGGCCAGTCCGCTCCGGAATTGCGTGCGGCCGTCACCTCGCCCGCCGGCACCACCGCGGCGGGGCTGCGGGAGTTGGAGCGGGGCGCGGTGCGTTCGGCTTTCCACGATGCGCTGCATGCCGCAAAACGCCGTTCCGTCGAACTCGGCGCGATCTCGGACTAACGTTGAAGGGGCGGCGAGTACGCTCGCCGCGCCTTTTCTCGTCGCCACGGCGTTCCAATACTGCTCGGTTGCTAGTTTGCTGCCGAAGGCCGACTCGCCACAGCAAAGGCTGATTTCTCACACCCGTCGCAGCAATCCCACTGGTCCCGCTAAGCTTCAAGGAGCACGTGCGTGTCTGTTCCGCCGGTGGGGAAGCCGGCGGCGCGGACGTGCCGGAGGTCAGTGGCGCAATGATGTCTGGAAACAGCCAAGCGAGGTCCGGAAACAGCCCAATCAACGCCAGCTCGGTCATCGGCGGAGGTACTCAGTTCCTCACCGTCGCCGAGGTCGCGAATCTGATGCGGGTATCCAAAATGACGGTGTACCGGCTGGTGCATTCGGGAGAGCTGCCCGCGGTGCGGGTGGGGCGTTCCTTCCGGGTGCACGCCAAGGCGGTGCACGACTATCTGGAGACGTCCTACTTCGATGCGGGGTAGGTAGCGGCTCCGGGTAGGCGATCAGCCCCACCCGTTTCGTTCGCCCGAGAGTGGCCCGGTAGCATGGACCGGCATCCTGTACGTGCCGGTGGTGCCGCCGGGTCCATATCGGCCCGTATCGGGTAGGGACTGTGCAGGGTCAGACAGTGTGCACCCCGCGGCAGCGGGGATGACCCGAGAGAACGCGAGGAACAACCCTATGGGTTCTGTGATCAAGAAGCGCCGCAAGCGCATGTCGAAGAAGAAGCACCGCAAGCTGCTTCGCCGCACGCGTGTTCAGCGTCGCAAACTCGGCAAGTAAGCCCTTGCGTAGCTGGAAGCCCGTCACCGTCGGTGGCGGGCTTTCGTCATTTATCAGGTGATTGAAGTCATCGTTAGATCCTGGTTAATACCCTTCGGATGCCCCCTACCCGCCGGTTACTCTGGGAGCGCGGGAATAACGGATACAGCAAAACATGGGGGCTGCGAGTGGGATCCGGTGCGGCAGGGACCCGGGACGGGCAGGCGCCCAAGGTGGTGATGGTGACCGGTGCGAGCCGGTTCTTCGGAGGCAATGTGGTGGCCCGCCTGGCGGCCGACCCTGCCGTCGAGCGCATCATCGCCGTGGATGCCAAGCAGCCCAGCCGGGAGTTGCTGCGCCGCATGGGCCGCGCCGAATTCGTGCGCGCTGATATTCGAAATCCCTTGATCCGCAAGGTGATCGACGGCAATCAGGTGGACACGGTGGTGCATCCCGCCGCGCTGTCGCGCCCGCCGTCGGGCGGCGGTCGCGCCGCCATGAAGGATATGAACGTACTGGGCGCCATGCAGCTGTTCGCGGTGTGCCGCAAGGCTTCCAGTGTGCGGCGGGTGGTGGTGCGCTCCTCCTCCGCCGTCTACGGGTGCAGCGCCAAGGATCCGGTGAAATTCACCGAGGAAATGAGCGCGCGCACGCCGCCGCGCGGCTGGTTCGCGCGCGATATGGTCGAGGTGGAGGGTTTCGTCCGCGGTCTGGCGCGGCGTCGTCCCGATATCTCGGCGGCCATTCTGCGATTTCCGCCGATCGTGGGTCCGCAGTTGGCCAAACGCGGTGTGCAGTATTTCCGTTCGCCGATCACGCCCACGATCCTCGGTCGTGATCCGCGCATGCAGCTGCTGCACGAGGAGGACGGCATCGCCGCCCTGGTACACGGGGCAATGACCGCCCCGGGTGGCACCTTCAATGTGGCCGGGGACGGCGCCATGGCGCTGTCGCAGGCCATCCGCCGGGCCGGGCGGATCGAACTTCCGGTCCCGTACGCGGTATTCCGCACCGCCGGACGGACTCTCATGGGTCCGGTGATGCGCGAGTTCACCGCCGAGCAGATCGACTACTTCCACTTCGGCTGCGGTCTGGACACCACCCGGATGCGCACCGAACTCGGATTCCAACCGCGCTGGACCACGGTGCAGGCATTCGACGACTTCATAGGGGGCGCAGCGTTGCGGCCCGTGATCGATCCCGCGTGGATCGACGCCGCAGAGAACAAACTTCTCGGCCTGCTCGGGGCCGGGACGGGAGCACACCAATGAGTGACGTAGCGAAGGTGATTCGACTTCACGACGTGGATTTCGAGGCGCGGCACAACCGCCCGTCGCCTCGGGTGTGGCCGCAGGGGGAACCGGCCGCGCTCACCCCGGTGACCTCGCTGACCGATCGGCTCGCCGAAGTCGAAGCGCGTCAGCCCAAGTCGCTGGGTGAGCTGATTCGGGGGTCCGTGGCGGAGGGGGTCCGCTACACCGCCGATTTCGCGCGCCGTCGTCTCACCGGCGACTACCAGGTCGACGAGTTCGGTCTGGACGAGCATCTGCTCGAGTCCGTCATCCTCCCGATGCTGCGGCCGCTGTCGGAGTTGTGGTTCCGGGTCGAGGTGTCCGGCATCGAGAACATTCCGGAAGTGGGCGGCGCGCTGATCGTGGCCAACCACGCCGGCACGGTGCCGCTGGACGGGCTGATGCTGCAGCTGGCCGTGCACGACCGCCATCCCAAGCAGCGCGCGCTGCGCATCCTGGCGGCCGACCTGATCTTCGAGACGCCGATCATCGGCGGCCTGGCCCGCAAGGCCGGGCACACCCTGGCCTGCCCGGCCGATGCCGAAAGGCTGTTGCGCGCGGGCGAAGTCGCGGGTGTGTTCCCCGAGGGCTACAAGGGCATCGGCAAGCCGTATTCGGACCGGTACAAGCTGCAGCGTTTCGGCCGCGGCGGTTTCGTGTCGGCGGCGGTGCGCACGGGCGTGCCGATCATTCCGTGCTCCATCGTGGGTTCGGAGGAGATCTATCCGAAGCTGGCCGATCTCAAGCCGTTGGCGCGGCTGCTCGGTATCCCGTATTTCCCGGTGACGCCGCTGTTCCCGCATCTGGGTCCGCTGGGCGCGATTCCGTTCCCGTCCAAGTGGTATGTCGAATTCGGCGAACCGATTTCGACGGCCGGATACGAACCGGCGGATGCGGATGATCCGATGACGATGTTCGAAATCACAGATCAGGTCCGCGAAACCATTCAGGGGACGCTGTACAAGAATCTGATCAAGCGCCGTAATCCTTTCACGGGCTAGATTATTCGCACAAATATACGAACGGCCCGGTCCAATTGGACCGGGCCGCTTCGTTTTTCGAGCTAACTCGCCTTGGCCTCGCGTTTGCGGGACAGCACGGCCGCCGCCGCGCCACCGGCCGCGCCGAGCGCGATGGCCGTGGGCACACCGACTTTCGCGGCCTTGCGGCCGGTGCGGAAGTCGCGGATCTCCCAGCCGCGATTCTTGGCGACCTCGCGCAGATCCGCATCCGGGTTGATGGCCACCGCGGTGCCGACCAGCGAGAGCATGGGCACGTCGTTGTGGCTGTCGGAATAGGCGGTGCAGCGCTTGAGGTTCAGGCCCTCGCGGATGGCCAGGGTGCGCACCGCGTGCGCCTTGCCCAGCCCGTGCAGGATGTCGCCGACCAGGCGGCCGGTGAAGATGCCGTCCTCGCTCTCGGCGACCGTGCCCAGCGCACCGGTCAGGCCCAGCCGCTTGGCGATGACCTGCGCCAGCTCCACCGGCGTCGCGGTCACCAGCCACACCTGCTGGCCCGCGTCCAGATGCATCTGCGCCAGCGCCCGCGTCCCCGGCCAGATCTTGTCGGCGATGATCTCGTCGTAGATCTCCTCGCCCAGCGCGGCGAGTTCGGCGGTGGGCCGGCCCGCGATGAAGGAGAGGGCTTTCTCCTTGCCGGAGGCCATATCCGAATGGCTCTCCTTGCCGGTCACCCGGAATTTGACCTGCTTCCAGGCCATATCGACCAGGTCGGAGGTCTTGAAGTACTTGCGCGCGGCCAGCCCGCGGGCGAAGTGCACGATCGACGCACCCTGCACCATGGTGTTGTCGACATCGAAGAAGGCCGCGGCGGTGAGATCCCGGGGGACCGCGGGGGTCGGCGTCTCGTCGTCCTCGTCGCCCTGGGCCTGCAGCGCCAGCTCGGCGTCGTGCAGTGCGATGGCGGCGTCGGCGCTGGCCTCACCGGCCAGATTGGCGCGGACCTCTTCCTCGCTGGGACCGAAGGGGCTGCGCGTGATGCGGGTGAACTGATCCTGCAGATCCTGCAGGCCCTGACCCCAGCGCGCCGGGAATTCACCGAAGCGTCCCGCGATGAAGCTCGTCCCCTGCTCTTTCGAACGTTCCGGCACCAGTACCTCCGCCTGTTAGCGCGACAAGTCAACAGTAACGCCCGCCGGTGGCCACAACGTAGACGGCGATCGACATAACGGGAAGTTGTTAGATGGTGGCTATGAGCGATCAGTTCAAAGACCCAGCGCCACATGCTGTGACTCTGTTGACCCGCAACGGCTGCGGGCTGTGCCATACGGCACTCGAACAATTGCGGCCGATCTGCGCCGAGTTCGGCATCGAGGTCGCGACCGTGGACGTGGACGAGGCGGCCGCCACCGATCCGGGCCTGCGCGCCGAATACGGGGACCGGCTGCCGGTGGTGCTGCTGGACGGCCGCGAGCACAGCTATTTCGACGTCGACGAACCCCGCCTCCGCGCCGACCTCGCGAAATAGGGAGCGATAGGGGCAATTCGAGGGTCGCGAACCCGGATCCCCTCGAACCCGTCCTGTCCGGTGTGTCCCGTGGCGGGTTCGCGCTGATGAGGGTTGAATGAACGCGGGGCCGGAGCCCGCCGCAAAGTGACTGAATTCACCGACTTTGTGCAGGGCTTCACAAGCGGTTACGGTGGTGGCACGCAACCCGCGTTCAGCGGAAGCGACCCCCTGAACCTGACTCGACCTCGCCTGCAAGGACCGCGACGGTCTCCCGGCGTCGGGTCGACAAAAGAACCCGGACACTCACCCCCGGCCGGACGAGGAGCGCAAGCGACGTGACAGAGCAGCACGAGACGCCGCCGAGTGGCGTCTCCAAGGCTCTGCAGAAGGACATCCCGCAGGCCACGGTGGCCCGGCTGGCCACCTATCTCCGAGTGCTCGCCGTACTCGCCGACGACGGTGTAGCCATCGTATCGAGTGAGGAACTGGCTGTCGCGGCGGGTGTCGGTTCGGCGAAGTTGCGCAAGGATCTTTCGTTCCTCGGGCCCAACGGCGTTCGCGGTGTCGGTTATGACGTGATCAAGCTGCGCGACCGCATCGAGGATGTGCTCGGGCTGTCCGAGGGGCACCGGGTGGTGCTGGTCGGAGCGGGTCATCTGGGCCGGGCGCTGGTCGGCTACGGCGGTTTCCGCCGCCGCGGTTTCGCCATGGTCGGGCTGTTCGACAACGATCCCGCGGTGATCGGGTCCGTGGTGTGCGGACTGGTCGTTCGCGATGTGGCCGAATTGACCGATGCGGTGGCCACTCTGGAGCCCACCATCGCCGTCATCACCGTGCCCGACACGGCCGCGCAGGGCGTGTGCGATCTGCTGGTGGACGCGGGCATGCAGTGCATTCTGAGCTTCTCGGCCCTGGCGCTGGACGCGCCGGCCACGGTGGAGGTACGGCGGGTGGATCTCGCGGTGGAGATGCAGTTGCTGTCGTTCGAGCGGGCCCGCAACGCGGAATCGGCCGCTGAGGAAGCGATGAGCGTGGCGGCCGGGAGCCTGATGCCCCGGGTGCCGCTGACAACCAGCAAGGGAGCGGTGGTCCAGCCATGAGTGTGCTTCTCGTCGGGATCTCGCATCGCAGCGCACCGGTGTCGGTGCTCGAGAAGATCGCCATCACCGAGACCGACCGGCCCAAGCTGACCGACAAGATGCTGGCCTCGAGCCACGTCTCCGAGGCGATGATCGTCTCCACCTGCAACCGCATCGAGGTCTACGCGGTCGTCGACGCCTTCCACCCGGCGCTGGGCGAGATCGGCGAATTGCTCACCCGGCATTCGGGTCTGCCGCTGCCGGAGCTCACCAAGCACGCCTACGTGCGCTACGCCGAGGCCGCGGCCGAGCACCTGTTCGCGGTGGCCTCGGGCCTGGATTCGATGGTGGTCGGCGAGCAGCAGATCCTGAGCCAGATCCGCGCCGCCTACGCCGCCTCCGACGCGCAGCAGGCCTCCGGCCGCACCCTGCACGAGCTGGCCCAGCACGCGCTGCGGGTCGGCAAGCGGGTGCACTCCGAGACCGGGATCGACCGCGCGGGCGCGTCGGTCGTCTCGGTGGCGCTGGATCGCGCTGCCGCCGTGCAGGGTCCGCTGGCCGGGCGCACCGCGCTGGTGCTGGGCGCGGGCGCCATGGGCGGGCTCGCGGTGGCGCAGCTGGCGCGCGGCGGGGCCGCGAAGGTCATCGTGGTGAACCGGACGCTGGAAAAGGCGCAGCGCCTGGCCAATACGGCCGCCACCATGCACGGCGTGGAGGCCGAGGCCATCGAGATGGACCGGCTCACCGAGGCCATGGCCGCCGCGGATGTGGTGGTCACCTGTACCGGCGCGGTCGGCACCGTGGTGACCCTGGCCGATGTGCATCGCGCGCTCTCGGCCAAGGGCTCGCTGTCCGGCCGCGAACTGGTCATCTGCGATCTGGGCCTGCCCCGCGATGTGGACCACGCGGTGGCCGGGCTGCCGGGCGTGACCGTCATCGACATGGAGACGCTGCAGCGCGATCCGCTGGCCGGCGCGGCCGCCGACGACACCGCCGCCGCCCGCACCATCGTGGCCGACGAGCTCACCAAATACCTTGCCGGACAGCGCATGGCCGAGGTCACCCCGACCGTGGCCGCGCTGCGCCAAATGGCCGCCGATGTGGTGGAGGCCGAGCTGCTACGCCTGGACTCCCGACTACCGGGACTGGAATCCACCGAACGCGAGGAAGTCGCCCGTACCGTGCGACGGGTGGTCGACAAACTGCTGCACGCGCCGACCGTGCGGGTCAAACAGCTGGCCTCCACACCCGGCGGCGACAGCTACGCCGAGGCGCTACGCGAGCTGTTCGAGCTCAAACCCGGTGCGGCACAAGCGGTTGCCGCGCCGATGGAGATCTCCGCCCTGCAGGGCGAACTGGCCGACGATTTCACCGCCGCCCACCCGGGGGACGAACAGGGGCACACCGCATGACCGGAGCTATGGTGCACGAGAACGAGACAACAGTCCGCGGGACATCGGATGCCCCTTGGCGCATCGGAACCCGCGGCAGTCTGCTGGCGCTCACCCAGGCCGGGCACGTGCGCGACGCCCTGATCGCCAACGGCCAGCAGGCCGAGCTGGTCATCGTGAAGACCGCCGGTGACCAGAACGCCACCGATCCCGTGCAGAAGATCGGTGTCGGTGTCTTCACCGCCGCGCTGCGCGAGGAATTGGCCGCGGGCACCGTCGATATCGCGGTGCACTCGTACAAGGATCTGCCGACCGCGCAGGACCCGCTGTTCAATATCGCGGCCATTCCGCCCCGCCAGGATCCGCGCGACGCGCTGGTCGCGCGCGACGGCCTGGTGCTGGGCGAGCTGCCCCCGGGCGCGAAGGTCGGCACCTCGGCGCCGCGCCGCTCCGCGCAGCTGAAGGCGCTGGGCCTCGGCATCGAGATCGTGCCGCTGCGCGGCAATCTCGACACTCGGATTTCCAAGGTTGTCAACGGTGACCTGGATGCCGTGGTGGTGGCGCGGGCCGGGCTGGCCCGCATCGACCGCCTCGACGCCGTCACCGAATCGCTCGAACCGGTGCAGATGCTGCCCGCGCCCGCCCAGGGCGCGCTGGCGGTCGAATGCCGCAGCGAGGACACCGATCTCGTGACCATCCTGTCCGCCCTCGACGATGCCGGCACCCGTGCCGCCATCACCGCGGAGCGGATGTTGCTGGCCGAACTGGAGGCCGGCTGTACCGCACCGATCGGTGCGCTGGCCGAGGTCGTCGAATCACTCGACGACGACGGCCGGGTGGTGGAGGAGTTGTCGCTGCGCGCCTGCGCGGCGGCGATCGACGGCTCGGACGTGATCCGGGCTTCAGTGGTCGGCCCGGTGGCGGATGCCGCGGAACTGGGTCGCGCACTGGCGCGCGAGCTCTTGGAGCTGGGGGCGCGCGAACTGCTCAGCGTCACAGAGGAATCCGCTGAGCTCACCGACGACAGCAATCCCAGCCCAATGGAGAACCAACGATGAGTCGAGTGACGAAGAAGAATCCCGGCCGGATCCTTTTCGTGGGGTCAGGTCCTGGTGACCCGGCGCTCCTCACCGTGCGTGCGCGTGAGGTGCTCGGCCGGGCGACGCTGGCGTTCACCGATCCCGATGTCGACAAGGGCGTGCTCGCCCTGATCGGCACCGCGGTCGAGGAGAACCCGGACGGGACCCTGCCCGTGGACGTGCGCCCCGCCCTGGGTGACGCCGCCGAGGTGGCCAAGACCCTGATCGCGGAGGCCCGCAACGGGTTCGACGTGGTGCGCCTGGTGTCCGGCGATCCGATGACCACCGATTCGGTCATCCAGGAGATCAACGCGGTCACCCGCTCGCATCTGAACTTCGAGGTGCTGCCGGGCCTTTCGGCCGGTGCCACCGTGCCCGCCTACGCGGGCATCGAACTGGGCTCCAGCCACACCGAGGTGGATGTGCGCGGCGAGGTGGACTGGGCGGCCGTGGCGGCCGCGCCGGGTCCGCTGGTGCTGCACGCCACCTCCGGGCATCTGGCCGAGACCGCTTCGGCGCTGGTGGAACACGGCATGGCGCCGCAGACCCCGGTCGCGGTGACCGTGCGCGGCACCACCCGCCAGCAGCGCACCATCGACGCCACGCTGGCGACGTTGAACAACGCCGCCTCCGAACTGGTCGGGCCGCTGGTGGTCACGGTCGGCAAGGAAGTGGAGAAGCGCGCCAAGACCTCCTGGTGGGAGTCGCGGGCGCTGTACGGCTGGACCGTCCTGGTGCCGCGCACCAAGGAGCAGGCCGGCGAGATGAGCGAGAAGCTGGTCAACCACGGCGCGATCCCGATGGAGGTGCCGACCATCGCGGTCGAGCCGCCGCGGAGTCCCGCGCAGATGGAGCGCGCGGTCAAGGGCCTGGTCGACGGCCGCTACCAGTGGGTCGTGTTCACCTCCACCAACGCGGTGCGCGCGGTGTGGGAGAAGTTCGGCGAATTCGGTTTGGACGCGCGCGCTTTCAGCGGCGTCAAGATCGCCTGCGTCGGCGAGGCCACCGCGGAGAAGGTGCGCTCCTTCGGCATCAATCCGGAGCTGGTGCCCTCGGGTGAGCAGTCCTCCGAGGGCCTGCTGGCCGACTTCCCGCCCTACGACGACGTTTTCGACCCGGTCAACCGGGTGCTGCTGCCGCGCGCGGACATCGCCACCGAGACCCTCGCCGAGGGCCTGCGCGACCGCGGCTGGGAGATCGACGACGTCACCGCCTACCGCACCGTGCGCGCCTCTCCGCCGCCCGCGGAGACCCGCGAGATGATCAAGACCGGCGGCTTCGACGCGGTCCTGTTCACCTCGTCCTCCACGGTCCGCAATCTGGTCGGCATCGCGGGCAAGCCGCACGCGCGCACCATCGTCGCGTGCATCGGCCCGAAGACCGCCGAGACGGCCATCGAATTCGGCCTGCGCGTGGACGTGCAGCCCGAGATCGCCCAGGTGGGTCCGCTCGTCGAGGCCCTCGCCGAGCACGCCGCGCACCTGCGCGCCGAGGGACTGCTGCCCCCGCCGCGCAAGAAGAGCCGCCGCAGCCGCTGAGCTCCGGCGTCCTGACCGACAATCGGCCCCGCATCGAATGATGCGGGGCCGATTGCGTTTTCGCGGTGTCCGAGGCGGTGCAGGGGTGTGCCTCGGAACCGACTCCGGACGCCACCCCGACTCTGCCCCGGCGTCCGGTCATTGCCGCTCCGGTATGGACCGCGGCAACGTGTGGGTGCGCCACCGGGTGGCGCGTCGAGCCCGCCCCCGGAAATGGTGTCGCCGGAAGTCGCGGCGTTCTCCGCGGGCCGATTCGAATTACCGTCCGTGGTGGTTCTCCGAAGTCCCTTGCGCTGACATCGGAGAACCTCCGGCGGGATTCCGCGAACCCCAGCGGGATTCAGCGCTGGGCCGCCATCAGGCGGCGGACCATGCGGCAGGTGGCGTCCGAGGGCCAGTGGACGCCGATGACTTCGGCTGTGTCCCGGATGGTTTCGTTCGTGGCCTGGTCCGGGCTGAAGGCGCCCGAGTCCAGCAGTGCGATGGCCAGGCGCATCGCCTTCAACCGGCGGTTGTGCGAGATGTACCACGAGCGCGGGCGGCCCGCCGGCAGTGGCTGTTTGGCCAGCGGCATCCACGCGTGATCGATCACATCCCCCTTCTTCGGCACCCCGGCGGACTTGTTCCTCTTGTCGGACATGCTGGTAACCGCTGCGAGCACGGCGACTCCCTCCATCGAACGTATCTTCGATTCTACCCGGGGCCACCGACAAAATCCGCTGCTCACAATGTCTTTCAAGATCTCACCCGGCAACCCCGCGGAGGCGCGCGCACCCGGATCGCGAGGCGGGCATATCATGCGTGCATGACCGGAATGGACCGCCCTCGGCGGTTGCGCCGCACTCCCGCGATGCGTCGGCTCGTCGCCGAGACCACCCTGGAGCCGCGGCACCTGATCCTGCCCATGTTCGTCGCCGACGGCCTCGATGAGCCGCGCGAGATCTCTTCCATGCCAGGCGTTTACCAGCACACCATGGATTCGCTGCGCAAGGCCGCGGTCGAGGCCGTGGCCGCGGGCGTCGGCGGGCTCATGCTGTTCGGCGTGCCCAAGCCCGAGGACAAGGACGCGCAGGGGAGCGGGGCCAGCGATCCGGACGGCATCCTGAACCGCGGGCTGCGCGCGCTGGTGCACGAGGTCGGCGACTCGACCGTGGTCATGGCCGACACCTGCCTCGACGAGTTCACCGACCACGGCCACTGCGGCGTGCTGGACGCGAACGGCGCGGTCGACAATGACGCCACCCTGGCCCGCTACGTCGAAATGGCGCTGGCGCAGGCCGAAACCGGCGCGGACCTGCTCGGCACCAGCGGCATGATGGACGGCCAGGTGGGCGCGATCCGCGAGGGCCTCGACGCCGCCGGGTACGCCGACACCGGCATCCTGGCCTACGCCGCGAAGTACGCCTCCGCGTTCTACGGCCCCTTCCGGGAGGCCGTCGGTTCCTCGCTGCAGGGCGATCGCCGTACCTACCAGCAGGATCCGGCCAACCGCCGCGAGGCGATCCGGGAACTGGAGCTGGATCTGCTCGAGGGCGCGGACATCGTGATGGTCAAGCCCGCCATGTCCTACCTGGACATTCTGCGCGAGGTCGCGGACCGCTCCACGGTGCCGGTGGCGGCCTATCAGATCTCCGGCGAGTACGCGATGATCACCGCGGCGGCCCAGAACGGCTGGATCGATCGCAAGGGCGCGGTGCTGGAATCGCTGCTCGGCATCCGGCGCGCGGGCGCGGACATGGTGCTCACCTACTGGGCCACCGAGGCCGCGCACTGGCTGCGGTGAGCGGAACCGAGTAGTCGCTTCGTGAATCCGATGGTCCCGCCGGCTGTTTCGCGCCCGTCGCCGGAAGACGTCCGCACCGCCTGCCAACTCTGGTACGCCGCACTGGGTGTCGGCCTGGTGCAGTTGATCGCGTCGCTCATCGCGCAGTTCGGGCAGCGGCACGAGCTGGCGCAGGAGATGTTCGACCAGGTCAAGGACAAGCAGGCGGGCGTCACGCTGGCGCAGGTGCAGGGCTGGATGCTGATCGTGTTCGTGCTGGTCGCGTTGTTCTGGCTGGTGCTCACCGGGGCCGCGGTGGCCGTGGTGTACCAGCTGGGGCGCGGAAAGAACTGGGCGCGAGCGCTTCTCACCGGATTCGGGGTGTTCCTGGTGCTGGGCGCGGCGGGCACCCTCTTCGGATTCGGCGCCAAGGAGGGCGCGGCCGCGCTGGTCGCGGGCGGCGCCGGCATCGTGCAGGCGGTGCTCGCGGGCGGCGCCGTATTCCTGTGTTACCGAAGCGAATCCGAGGCGTTCTTCCGCCCGCCACCGCAGTAGGTACTCCCGAGTTTGTTACGGGCGTACTAACGGGTATGGTGAGGGCAGTCACAGGGATTTCGGGAACCGGAAGCCGATCGTCATACGTTGTGCTATGGCGTGTCTCGGCGCCGGGAAGGCGGAGGCAACGATGCGAGTGGTGATCCAGCAGCCGCACAGCCTGCGGCGCGATGTGTTGGTGCTGAGTCTGCTGTTCCTCTTCGGACTGCTCACCCTCGCCGTGCTGTTGATTCCGGGCCTGGCCCGCTGAGCGATTCCGCGATCTTTACGCTCGACCCATGAGTGAGTCCATCGACGCCCCCGGGGCCGTGCTGTTCTCCGAACCCGGCGCGCGCTGGCGGACCATCGCCTACGGGCCCGCGCTGTGCGCGATCATCCTGGTCATCGAGCTGATCCGCGGCGGTGACATCCACTGGTTCGGGCTGGCCTTCTGCGCACTGCTGCTGGCCGGATTCGTCTGGTTGCAGGTGGTCGCGGGCAAGCGGCACATCAGCGTCGAACTGACTCCGGAACAGCTGCGCGAGGGCACCGAGGTGGTGCCGCTGCGCGATATCGGCGAGGTGTTGCCGGAGGATGACGAGGAGTCCTGGGATTATGAGGACTGGCAGTCGGCGCGGGCGCTCGGTGAGTTGTCCGGAGTGCCGCGGCGGCGCAAGGGAATCGGGCTCAAACTGAAGGACGGCCGGCTCGTGCAGGCGTGGGCGCGCGACCACTACACCTTGCGGGCCGAGCTGACGGCCGCGCTGGAGCGGTTGAACGGCGGGACGGTCGAGGAGAAGGAGGCGCAGTGATGCGGTGGCTGACCGTGTTCGCCGAATTCGTGCTCGTGCCCATTCTGGTGGCGGCGGCGGTGTGGTGCTGGCGCAACGGCATTCAGACCACGGTGTTCCGGGCGCAGGGCGAGGCGCCGGCGTTCAGCGCCACCCGGTACGCGGGGCCGTGGCTGGCCGCGTCCGCGGTCTTCGTGATCGGGGCCGGATTGCTGTTCATCGACGTGCTGGCCCGGGCCTTCCGGCGAGCGCGCTGATCTCGTCCCGGGCTGGAAGTTTCTTCCCGCGAGTCGGGCCGACACACCGCGCGTAGGGGGTGCGAAGTCGGAGTTTGCCTTGGAAGGCCCCGGGTACGCGCGGAACATGATGGTCATGAAGCGCACTGATCTCGTGAAACGCATCGCCACCGCGGTGCTGGCAGCGGGTGTCGTCGGCGCTGTGGCGGCGGGCCCGGTGGCCGCCGCTCCCGTCGATGCCGTCCCGGATCTCAGGTCACAACCGGTGGCCACGTCCTGGCTCGACCTACTACCGCCCCAGCTGAATTGCCTGTTCTCGACCGGATGGGCGGTGTTCTGCCTGGGGATTCCGCTCTCGTAGCGGATCGTGTGACCGAGCCGGTGGCGGGGCGACCGCAGACCGCACCGCCACCCCTCGCACGGTCGGCGAAAGTCGACGAGGGGCTCAACCCCAGTTCTGGTAAATATCCAGCACTCGGCCGCCGCGCGAACCGGGGGCATTGAAGAAGACCACCACGTTGCCGTCCGGGTGATCACCGGCCTCCATGATCACCTGCCGCAGCGAGGCGTGCACCCCGCCCTTGTCGTCCTTATAGATGGTGGTGTCGGGCTGCAGTCCGGCGCCCATTCGGCTCAACGGCACGAACATGCTGATCACCGCGGGTATCGGACCATCGGCGATGGCGACGGTCTCGTCATGCGAGAGGATCACCCCCACCCGGCCCTGATCGATCTGGACGACCGGCACCCCCGCGGCCGCCGCGCCGCCCGCGACCACGACCCCGGCCGCGACCGCTGCGATTCCAACCCCGAACAGAACGACCCGCATCCGTCTCGCCCTCTCTCCGAAGCAGCCTCCTGTGCCGAGACATTACGCATCGGCAATCATCTAGCGAATAACGTTGTACGAATTCCACTTCGGCGTGTTGCGTTGGGCGAGTCTCTGCTGGCCAAGCCTCGGCGGGGTCGGTTCCGGGTGGTGTGATTCCGGCGAATTTCCGGAGTGGCCAGGGTTGCCTTCGGGATGCGCTGTTCAGATCGAGGTGCGAGGATGACGGGTTCGGCTGTGGGGGAAGCCACTCGACTACACCCTGTCGTCGACGGCGGTCGGGGCGGCTGAGAGACTGGGTGCCGTGAGTTCTTCTCCGCGTGTGAGCCAGGTGTCGGTCCCGGTCTCGGCCCAACTTTTCGAACGCGCCGCGGCGGTCATTCCGGGTGGCGTGAATTCGCCCGTCCGCGCGTTCAAATCCGTGGGCGGCACGCCGCGGTTCATCGCGTCCGCGCGCGGCTGCACGCTGACCGATGCCGATGGCAACGAGTACGTGGACCTGGTGTGTTCGTGGGGTCCGATGATTCTCGGCCATGCGCATCCGGCAGTGGTCGAGGCGGTGCAGCGGGTGGCCCCGGGCGGGCTGTCCTTCGGCGCGCCGACCGAGGCGGAAATCGAACTGGCCGAGGCCATCGCGGGCCGGGTGGCTCCGGTCGAGCGGGTGCGGCTGGTGAACTCCGGCACCGAGGCCACCATGAGCGCGGTGCGGCTGGCGCGCGGTTTCACCGGGCGCTCCAAGATCGTGAAGTTCAGCGGCTGCTACCACGGGCACGTGGACGCGCTGCTGGCCGACGCCGGATCGGGGGTGGCCACGCTGGGTCTGCCGACCTCGCCGGGTGTCACCGGTGCGCAGGCGAGCGACACCATCGTGCTGCCCTACAACGACCTCGAGGCCGTGGCCGCGGCCTTCGCCGCCAATCCGGGTGAGATCGCGTGCGTCATCACCGAGGCCGCGGCGGGGAATATGGGCGCGGTCGCGCCGCTGCCCGGATTCAACGAGGGGCTGCGCAAGCTCACCTCGGAGAACGGCGCGCTGCTGATCATGGACGAGGTCATGACCGGATTCCGGGTGAGCCACTCGGGCTGGTTCGGCCTCGACGGCGTGGCAGGGGACCTTTACACCTTCGGCAAGGTGATGAGCGGCGGCCTGCCGGCGGCCGCGTTCGGCGGGCGCGCCGAGATCATGAACCACCTGGCTCCGATGGGGCCGGTGTATCAGGCGGGCACCCTGTCCGGGAATCCGGTGGCGGTGGCGGCGGGCCTGGCCACGCTGCGGGCCGCCGATGAGCAGGTGTACGCCACGCTGAACAAGAACGCCGAGCGGCTGGGCGCGCTGCTGACCGAGGCGCTCACCGCCGAAGGTGTCGGGCACCGCGTGCAATTCGCGGGCAATATGGTCAGCGTGTTCTTCGCCGAGAACCCGGTCACCGACTACGCCGCCGCCAAGGCGAGCGAAACCTGGCGCTTCCCAGCCTTCTTCCACGCGCTGCTGGACGCCGGCGTCTACGCGCCGCCGAGCGCCTTCGAAGCCTGGTTCGTCTCGGCCGCCCTCGACGAGAACGCATTCGATCGCATCGCCGCCGCCCTCCCCGCCGCCGCGCGCGCCGCGGCGGCCGAGTGCTGGATATTTACCAGAACTGGGGTTGAGCCCCTCGTCGACTTTCGCCGACCGTGCGAGGGG
>NZ_BAAFGR010000132.1:0-23311 GCF_041154655.1 Nocardia sp. JMUB6875 | reverse complement strand
GGCTGGGGGTGGGGGTGGGTGTTTGGTGAGCACGGGTGTCGCGTTGGTGATCGTGTTGGGGGTGTTGATGGTGGCTGCGCCCGTGGCTTGGCGGATTCTCGGATAGGCACACTGATCGCCGAGGGGGCTGCGATCAGCTGTCAGGGTCTTCACAGGAGACGCCGTTACGGTGGCCACCGTGAATTTCATCAAAGGGGGATCGATGATCGAACAACGGCCGCTGGTCGGGTGGGCGCGAACCGCGTCGTCTGTGGCGCAGGTGCTTTCGACACCTGATCTCGACACCGTCGCAAGGGCCGTCGGTACGGCGGGTGCGCGCGGGGTGATCGCGCGTGGTCTGGGGCGCAGCTACGGGGATCCCGCGCAGAACGGTGGCGGCCTGGTCGTCGATATGACGGCCTTCGATCGGATCCATGACATCGATCCCGACAGCGGTGTGGTCGATGTCGACGCGGGGGTCAGTCTCGACAGGTTGATGAGAGCGGTACTGCCGCAGGGGTTGTGGGTGCCGGTCTTGCCGGGTACCCGGCAGGTGACCGTGGGCGGGGCCATCGCCTCCGATATTCATGGGAAGAACCATCATTCGCATGGGAGCTTCGGCAATCATGTGGTGTCGATGGATCTGCTCACCGCGGATGGGGCGGTGCGGACCCTGACACCGGAGGGCGCGGAGTCCGAACTGTTCTGGGCCACGGTCGGCGGGATGGGGCTGACGGGGATCATCGTGCGCGCCCGAGTTCGGATGAAGCACACCGAGACCGCGTATTTCATCGTCGACAACGACCGCACGGCCAACCTCGACGAGACCATGGAGCTGCTCACCGGCGGGTCCGATGACGGCTATGAGTATTCGATGTCGGTGCCGGACACCATCAGCACCGGGGCGAAGCTCGGCCGGGCCGGGTTCAGTCGCGGGTCGCTGGCGACGCTGGATCAGCTGCCGGTGAAATTGCGGCGCGATCCGCTGAGATTCGATGCGCCGCAGCTGTTCACGGTGCCAGACATCTTCCCGAACGGGATGGTCAACAACCTCACCATTCGGATGGCCGCCGAGGTCACCCATCGGTTCTATCCGAAGCACGCGCGCGGGCGGATTCAGAATCTGACGCAGTTCTATCACCCCCTGGACCTGCTGGGGGAATGGAATCGCGCCTATGGGCGGCGCGGGTTCCTGCAGTACCAGTTCTCCATGCCGTTCGGGGCGGAACAGCAACTGGCCGAGGCGGTTCGCGCCATCGCGCACTCGGGGCACCGCTCGTTCCTGAACGTCTTCAAGCGGATGGGTTCGAGCAATCCGGCCCCGCTGTCCTGGCCGCATCCAGGATTCATGCTCAGTCTGGATTTCCCGCTGAAACCCGGTCTGGCCGAGTTCTGTTCGGAACTCGACCGGCGGGTTCTCGATGCGGGCGGCCGTCTTTACTTCGCCAAGGACTCCCGCACGACGCCCGAGATGATCCGTGCGATGTATCCGCGCCTCGACGAGTGGCGACGGATTCGGGACGCTGTCGACCCCGAACGGATCTTCGCGTCCGACCTGTCACGCCGTCTCCACCTCGTCGAAGACGGTGACGCTATACGGGCTGGGGGATAGGGGCAGCCGCTGCCCGGCGGCGGGTGCGTCGCCAGGCGTAGGCCAGGAAGATGATCAGGCCGATCAGCGGGACCGTGCTGATCGCCCAGCTCAAACCCATTGGGGGACCGGGCTGTTCGAGGACCGTGAGGTCGGTGAGCTCGCCTTTGCCGGGGCCTTGGGGGCCGTCGATGGCGAAGCGGAAGGTCCACGCTCCCTGCTGGTCGAGGGACCGGACATCCAGGCCCCAATCCTCGCGTTTACGCGGATGGCGGGAGAGGGGCTCGATGCGGCGGGTTTTGCCGTTGGGCTGAACCTCGGTGAGGGTGCCGGACTTGTCGGCGATACCGCCATCGGGGATGAAGGTGAAGTCCAGGGATTGCATTGCGCGCAAAGGCCATTGGCTGAAACCGATGGTCAGCGAATACGGTCCCGCCTGGACGCGTTCGGTGTGGACGATATTGACCGGCTCGTAGGCCGAGGCCGGACCGGCGGCGGCCATCGAGACGGCCAAGACCGCGAGCAGCGTTGCGACGGCGGCGAACAGACGCTTGATCATGCGAGGGTCTCCTGGCTCGGAGCGGTCAGACGGAGCATGGTGCCGAAGCGCCAGCCGAGGAAGCCGCCCAGCGCGCCGAGGACGGCGGCGGCGACGGTGGTGGCGACGATGACCTCGCCGCGCGGGTAGTGGGCGTCGTAGATCAGCACGATCTGGACGGGATTGAGGCCGCCGATGATCGCGCCGCCGAGGGCGCCGACGAGGGTGGGGACCAGGCGGGCGGTGCGCGTCGGATCGGGAGAGGTCCAGCGCATCAGGCCGTCGATCACCAGGCCGACCAGGATCACGCAGAACGGGATCAAGGCGGGGGTGACGGGAATGCCGCGAATGTGTTCGCGCATCGGCAATCCCACGAAATCGGCGTAGGTGCGCGCCGCCCACGGCGCGAACCACCAGAACACGGCCTGGGTGCCGGAGGCGGCGACGGCGGTGATGGTCGCGCCCCAGCGGATGAAGCCCGCGCCCGCGATCAGCAGCAGGATCACCATGAACGCGGTGACCGCCACCGTCCAGCGAATGGTCCCGGCGCTGAGCCGCTGCACCGCCAGCGCGGTCACGGTGGAGCTGGTCGCCAGATGCGCGAGCGAGAGCAGCGCCCCGATGCGCCCCCAGGTATGGGCGCGCGCCGCCGCGAAGACGATCACCGTGCCCACCGAGATCACGGTGCTGGACAGGAACAATCCGATGTGCGGCGGCGAATCGATGACCGCGTCGAAGCCGTAGAGGCTGTGCCACCACAGATCCCACAGCCCGTACAGCAGGAACGAGGCCGCGCCCAGCGCCGCCACCATGTACCCGAGCGGCGCGGTGAACGTGCGCCCGAACACGCCGATGCCCGGCCCGCCCAGTTCACCGTCCACACGTCGTCCGGCGCGCCCTGCCGCCGAGGTGATGAGAATGACCGTCAGTCCGGTGAATCCGGCCACCGCCGCACTCGCGTAGATGAACAGGTGCGGCAGCGTGAAGAAGGTGTCTGGCCCGACATCGGAGTGCCACTGGATATCCCAGGTGGAACCGATGGAGAAGGTGAGGCTGGCCGCGAACAGAATGGCCGCGGGTAGCCAGGGGCGAAGGGTGACGGGTGCGCTCGCCTCGGCGGTTCTTACGCGCCCGTTGGCGGTGAGGTCCATGTGCTGCTCCTGCAATCAGTTGGCCTGGACGGAGAAGACGGCGCTACCGGATCCCGGTGCGCCGGACAGTTTCACGGCGATCTCCCACTGCCCGGGCATGGGGAGATTCACCGTCGCGCGATAGTGGCCTGGGGTGACGGCGGTGGCGGTGCTCGGCGGCAGCGCGTGACCCATCTGCGGCATGGCGGGTTCCACCGACACCCGATCCGGTGTCGCGGAATCGCCGCGCTGATCGGTGATGTCGAGATCCACGGTGTTGTCGCCGGTGCGCGCGGAATCGACCCGCAGCGCCACCAGATAGGGCCCGGCCGCACTGCGCGCCACCGGTTTCGAGTCATCGGAGGGCCACAGCCACCAGGTCGCCAGGGCGGCCACGAGCAGGACGGCGGCGACCAGCACGCCGCGCCGCGCGGTCATCGCGGGCCTCCCGCACGCACATCGACGGTGGCGGGCAGGGTCATGACGGAATACCCCCGTTCGGCTTGCGCCCACACCAGATACCGGCCGGGCTGCGGAAAAGTGAAGGTGAAGGCCACATTCGGGCCGTAGGCGGCGACGGTCTCGTCCGGCGGCTGCGCGCCGACCGCGGGCAGGGCCGTCATGGCGTGCGCATGCGCCCAGATCGGGACGGTCGCCGCGGCGGTGCCGGTCGGAACACCGTCCGGCAGCGGGCCGACCGCGATGAGATGGCCCAGCATCCCCAGCCAGGGTTGTAGGTCGGCGGGTCCGCCGAAAGCCGCGGTGAGCGTGGTGGGTTCACCCGCGACGGCTTCGGTGGCGGTGAGCGTCCCGGACCCGGTCGCGGGCGTCCCCGGTCCGGCCGCGGGTGACCCCGCCACTGTCGTGGTCGCTCCGGGCGTGGGATCGACCAGGCCGGAGCCGGATTCGCCGTTCGCATGCAGCGAGCCGCGCAGCAACTGCACGCCACCGCCGCGTCGCGCGATCTCGGCCGCCACGGCATAGTCGCCGGATTCGTTGAGCCCCAGCTCGACCCGATACTCCCCGGGCGCGACACGGATCGGATGCCGATGCCAGAACTGGCCGCCGGGTCCCACCACCATGAGATGCAGCAGTGCGTCATCGGTGACGAGTAGATCGTCCACGGCCCGCCCGGTCGCCGAATCGGTCAGCGACAGCTGCAATTCCGTGGTGTCGCCCGCCGGTCGCGCCGTGCGCACCGTCAGATTCACCGGCGGCCGTGAGTAATTCGTGGTCAGCGGCAGATCCCGCTCCGGGAACGGATTCCCGGCATTCCCCGACGTCGGATCCAGCAGGCTCCCCGCAGGGCGCGGCTGGGGCGCGCTCGCCGACAGCACCGCCCCGGTGGTCCCGACCGTCAGCGCGGCGACCAACGCCCCCACCGGAATCAGCGTCGGCCACCCGCGTTTCGACAGCACCGCGGTCCCCAGCGCCACCAGCAGCAGCACTCCGGCCGCGAAGAATCCGCCGTAGGCCGCCCGCTCCCAGGGTGTTACGACCCGAGCCGCGACCAGAAACGGAATCCGCGCGGTGCGCTCCCCATCGGAGACGGCCAATTCCCAAGGCCCCGCATGATCCACCCGCAACGTCGCCGAATACGGCCCGGGCTGGCTCCCGAGTTCCACGGTCCCCGAGGAATTCTCCCCACCCTGATCGACCGGCGTCGCGGTCAAGCTCAGCCTCCCCGGCGCGGTCCCCACGTGCGTGACCACATCCACCCGCAACGGTCCCGGCTCACTGCGCCGCACGATCACCGTCAACTCCCGCCCGCCCAGCGACTGCGCCACGCTGAGGTCGCCCCCGCTCGCCGCCCCATCGGCCCGGGCGGCGGGAGCGGTCATCACGACGAGTCCGAGCAATAGCGCGCCGAGCACACCCGCCACCAGGTATGCGCCGCGCAGGCGAACGATCAACGGCGGCTGCACCATTCCGAAACTACCGAAAACTCCGCCGAGGCAAATCCCACCCACGGGGGATGCCTGATCAGGGTCCGTTCAGGGTCCGGCCCCCAGCGTGGTCAGGCCAGGGATTCGAGCAGCCAGGACGGGCCGACGGTGGTGGCGCCCAATGATTCGACGCGGGAACGCAATCCGCGATCGGCCGTCACCACGGTGACCGGTCGGTTCGCGATGCCCTCCGCAACCACATCGACGATGGCGTCATCACCGGACCGATCGGCCAATACCAGCCGCAGCCCCTCGTAGTCACCGTCCCCGGCGGCCTTGGCGGCACCCTCGAGCACCACAACCACCGATGCGTCGGGCAGCCGCTCCCGCAGCACATCCAACTGAGCCAGCAACCGCCGAGCGGCACCGGCCCGATCCCGCCACCACCCATCCGGCCGCGACCCCACCACATTGGCGGCATCGATCACGATCAAGCGCTCGGCATCCTCCACCCCACCAGTCTCCACGGCCTGTGTGCCCGCGCTGTCGCCGGGTTGCGGGCGTGTACTCAATAAATTAAGCGAGGTCCTCCTCGGGTTCCGTGACCTTCGCCGGGTGAGTAGACAAGAAGTTGAATAATCCGAGTCGCTGATAACCTGGGCCGATGGCGCTTCGCAATGCGGTCCTGGCCACCCTGCTGGAGGGTGAGGCCTCCGGGTACGACCTGGCCAAGGGGTTCGATGCCTCGGTCGCCAATTTCTGGCTCGCGACGCCGCAGCAGCTCTACAAGGAGTTGGAGCGGATGTCGGCGGAGGGGCTCATCGAGACGCGGGTGGTCGAGCAGGAGCGGCGGCCCAACAAGCGGGTGCACGCGATTACCTCGGCCGGGCGGGCGGCATTGCATGAATTCATTGCCGAGCCTTCGAAGCCCACCGCTATTCGTGACGAGATGATGGTCAAGGTTCAGGCGATGGACGAGGGCGATGCTCCGGCCGTCCGGGCCGCCGTGGCCGCCAAGCTGGAGTGGTCGAGGGCGAAGCTGGCCCGGTACGAGCGGTTGCGTGGCCGTCTGTTGGACGGCCGCAGTGAGCAGGCTTATCTGACCGAGGTCGAGCGGATCGGGCCGTATCTGAGCCTGTTGCGCGGAATCGCGCTCGAGCAGGAGAACATTCGCTGGGCCGAGTTCGTGCTGCCGGTGCTGGATCGGCGGATCGCGGCGGCGGGCGGGTAGCCGTCGCCTGCCGGTTGCCGCGCGGATTGATACGGTGGCCGCCTGGCAAGTTGTCCGCGGAAGAACAGGCAGTGATCAGCGTTGGCGTCCGAACCGATGGCAGGGGAGAGCGAATCGCGCCGTGGTGCCCCGCGCACCAAACGGGGTGAGCGGACCCGCAGCGCCCTGATCGCCGCCGCCCGCGAGGTCTTCGAACGCGACGGCTACCTCGACGCCAAGATCGCCGACATCTCCAAGACCGCGGGCATGGCCTCGGGCTCGTTCTACACCTACTTCGACAGCAAGGAAGAGATCTTCGCCGCGCTGGTCGAACAGGTCTCGGAGGAGATGCTGCACCCGCATGTCCGCGAGCGCAGCGGCATCACCGATCCGCGCGCGCTCATCGAGGCCGCCAATCGTGATTACCTGTTGTCCTACAAGCGCAACGCCCGCCTGATGGCCCTGTTCGAGCAGGTCGCCCACATCGACGAGAACTTCCGCCGCCTGCGCGTGGAACGCGGCAAGGCGTTCGCCCAGCGCAATGCCCGCATGATCCGCGACCTGCAGGACTCCGGCCGCGCCAGCGCCGACCTCGATCCCATGATCACCGCGCACGCGCTCTCGGGCATGGTCAGCCGCATGGCGAACCTGGTTTTCGTTCAACACCAGCGCATCCCGTTCGAGAAACTGGTCACCACGCTGACCGAACTCTGGGTCAACGCGATTCAGCTGAAATCCGACTGATCAGCTCAGTCCGCGCAGGAAATCGAGCAGCGCGGCATTGACCTCTTCCGGCCGCTCTTGCTGAATCCAGTGGCCCGCGCCCTCGAGGATGACCGTCGCACGCAGGTCGCTGAGCAGTGCGGACATCTTGTGCAGCGGCGTGAATTGGATGACGGGATCGGTGGATCCGGCGATGAACAGTGACGGCTGGCCGATCTTCACGCCCTCGAGGTGCGCGGTGCGCTCCCAGGTGCGGTCCAGATTGCGGTAGTAGTTGAGCCCGCCGGTGAATCCCGTCGCGGTGAAAGCCTCGACGTAGTACTCGAATTCGGCCGCGCTGATCCACTCGGGCAACGGCGGCAGCGGGTCGCTCGTGTTCAGGAACGACTTGGCGCTCATGATGCCGTCCTGCAGCAGGATCCGTCGCACGTCGGCGTTCAGCACCGGATCGGCCACGCCCGGTTCCTGGAACCAGATCATGTAGAAGTCCTCGCCGAGACGCGACCGCATGATCGCCGTCGGCGGCCCCGACGAGCGCGGCGTCGCGGGCACGCTCAGCCCCGCCACCGCCCGCACCCGCTCCGGATGGTCACGCGCCAGATGCCACACCACCGACGCGCCCCAGTCGTGACCCACGAAGACGGCGTCCTCGAGCCCGTAGGCGTCGAGCAATCCGACCAGGTCCTCACAGATGGTGAGCATGTCGTACTGATCGACCGCCTCTGGCCGCGAACTGCCGCCGTACCCGCGCATATCCGGTGTCAGCGTCCGATATCCCGCCTCGGCCACCGCGAAAACCTGATGCCGCCAGGAGAATCCGAGCTCCGGGAACCCGTGGCAGAACACCACCGGCACCCCTTCACCATGCTCGACGACCTGCAACTCGATCCCATTGGCCGGCACCAGCCTGCTGCCCAGCCGCTTCCACTCGTCCACCAGTTGTGTTTGCTGCACCGGTTGTTCACCTCATCTTCCGGAGCCACGAGGGGCGACCGTGTCGGTTGACGCCGGACCGACCGTCAACTTGAATCCGACGTAGATTTCATATTTCCATCAACCGGCCCACCCGATCCAGCCCGAGACGGCGAAATCGATTGCCGGTATTGGCCGGAGGGAGCTCTACGTGCAGGTCGCGGGCAGGAACGCCATTGTCACCGGCGGCGGTGGCGGCATCGGCGGCGCGCTGGCCGCGCGGCTGGTGCGCGCGGGCGCGCGGGTCGTGGTCGCCGATCTCGATGCCGCGGCGGCGGACGCCGTGGTGGCCGGAGTCGAGGCGGAATTTCCGGGCGCGGCCGTCGCGGCCGGGGGAGACGTCTCCGATCCGGTCTGTATCGAGGCGCTCATCGCCCGCTGCGCGGCCGAATTCGGCCCGGTCGATCTGTATTTCGCCAATGCGGGCGTGATCGGCCCGGTCGGGCTGGGCGAGGACAAGGACTGGGCGACCATCCTCGACGTGAACCTCAATGCCCACATCCGCGCGGCCCGGCTGCTGGTCCCGGGCTGGCTGGAACGCGGCGAAGGCTATTTCATCGGCACCGCGTCGGCCGCGGGCCTGCTCACCCAGATCGGTTCGGCCGCATACTCGGTCACCAAGCACGCGGCCGTCGGATTCGCCGAATGGCTGTCGGTGACCTACGGCGACCGCGGGATTCGCGTCAGCTGCCTGTGCCCGATGGGCGTGGAGACCCCGCTGCTGCGGGCGGGCGAGAACTCCGGGGACGCGCTCGGCATGGCCGCGACCCGGGCCGTCACCGAGGCGGGCGCGGTGCTCACCCCCGACTCGGTCGCCGAATTGGTGCTGGCGGCCGTCGATGACGAGCGATTCCTGATCCTGCCCCATCCGGAGGTGCTCGATATGTACCGTCGCAAGGGTGCCGACTACGACCGCTGGCTGTCGGGCATGCGGCACTACCAGGCACGCCTGCTCGAGCAGACCGACGGCCACTGAGTCGTGGCTGCATCGACGGCACTGGGTATCAACGAAGATATCGGGAGACGAATTGAGTGACGAGCTACCGGGCCTCGACCTCGAACGACTTGCGTTGTGGCTGGCCGAGACTCGGCCGGGCCTGGTCAACGGCCCGCTGACCGGCCGTTTGATCGCGGGCGGGAAATCCAATCTGACCTACGAGGTCGGCGACGGCACCGCCTCCTGGATCGTGCGCCGCCCGCCGCTGGGCCACGTGCTGGCCACCGCCCACGACATGGCCCGCGAACACCGCGTCATCACCGCCCTGGCCGACACCGCCGTCCCCGTTCCCGTCACCTACGCGCTGTGCGAGGACCCCGAAATCATCGGCGCGCCTTTCTATGTCATGGAACGGGTCCAGGGCACCCCCTACCGCACCGCCGACGAGTTGAAGCCCCTGGGCAGCGACCGGACCCACCGCATCGCCACGGGCCTCATCGACACCCTCGCGGCCCTGCACACCGTCGATCCCGTCGCGGTCGGCCTGGGCGACTTCGGCCGCCCCGACGGATTCCTCGAACGCCAGGTCCGCCGCTGGAAGAAGCAGCTCGACGCCTCCTACAGCCGCGACCTGCCCGCCGCCGACGAACTGCACGAACTGCTGACCAAACACCTTCCGGCGCAATCGGCCACCGGCATCGTGCACGGCGACTACCGCCTCGACAATGTCCTCGTCGACGACACCGACCGGGTCGCGGCCGTCATCGACTGGGAGATGGCCACCCTCGGCGACCCGCTCACCGATATCGGCCTGCTGCTGGTCTATCAGCGCATGAGCGACGTCGGCCTGACCGGCGTCAGCGATGTCGCGCTCGCACCCGGCTATCCATCCGAATCCGAAGTGCGGGAACGCTATTCGGAACGCACCGGCCGCGACCTGTCCGGGATCGGGTTCTACATCGCGCTCGCCTCGTTCAAGCTGGCGGTGATCAGCGAGGGCATCTACTTCCGCTATAGCCACGGCCAGACCGTCGGCTCGGGTTTCGAGCACTTCGGCGACGGCGTCGAACCGCTGCTTCGGGCCGGGCTGGCCGCGCTCGGGGAGTCCTGATCCGGGACCCAGAGTTGAATCCGGAATCAAGTTCACGTACCGTCCGAAATCGGAAAACACGCCACTGTCAGGAGTTTTCGATGTTCGAGCTGTCGGAGAAGGCCCTCCGCTACCGCGACGAGCTGCTCGCCTTCATGGACGAGCACATCTACCCCGCCGAGGCGGTGTACGAGGCGCAGATGGCCGAATCCGGCGACCCGCACTTCCAGCCGCCGATAGTCGAGGAACTCAAGACCGAGGCGAAGAAGCGGGGCCTGTGGAACCTCTTCCATCCGCATCCGGAGTGGGGTCCGGGCCTGACCAATCTCGAGTACGCGCCGTTGGCCGAGATCATGGGCCGCAGTGCGCATCTGGCGCCCGAGGCCACCAACTGTTCGGCACCCGACACCGGGAACATGGAGGTGCTGACGCTGTTCGGCACGGCCGAGCACCAGGAGCAGTGGCTGCGGCCGCTGCTCGAGGGTGAGATCCGCTCGGCCTTCGCCATGACCGAGCCCGCCGTCGCGAGCTCCGATGCCACCAATATCCAGCTGCGCATGGAACGCGACGGCGAGGACTACGTCCTCAACGGCCGCAAGTGGTGGACTTCCAATGCCCTGCACCGCAATTGCAAGGTGCTCATCGTGATGGGCAAGACCGACACCACCGCCGCGGTGCACCGGCAGCAGTCGATGATGGTCGTGCCGATCGACACCCCCGGCGTGACTGTCCAGCGCGGCCTGCCGGTCTTCGGCTACCAGGACCGCGAGGGCCACGCCGAGGTGACCTTCGAGAACGTCCGGGTACCCAAGACCGCGCTGCTCGCCGGTGAGGGCGACGGGTTCATGATCAGCCAGGCGCGCCTGGGTCCCGGCCGCATCCACCACTGCATGCGCTCGATCGGCATGGCCGAACGCGCCCTGGACCTGATGATCGACCGCGCCCAGTCGCGCACGACCTTCGGTGAGCCGGTGGCGAATCGGGCCAATATCCAGGACTGGATCGCCGAGTCCCGCATCGAGATCGACATGGCCCGGCTGCTGACGCTCAAGGCCGCGTACCTGATGGACACGGTCGGCAACAAGGCCGCGCGCACCGAGATCGCCGCCATCAAGGTGGCCGCGCCCAATGTCGCGCTGAAGGTGGTGGATCGGGCCATTCAGGTGCACGGCGGCGGCGGTGTCTCCGATGACTTCCCGCTGGCCAGCATGTACGCGCACCTGCGCACCCTGCGCCTGGCCGATGGGCCGGACGAGGTGCACAAGCGCTCGATCGCGCAGTGGGAACTGCGCCGCCGCGACCCGAACTGGGGCAAGAAGGCGTAATTACAGCGCCGTCGTAATTACAAGGCCCGCAACAACTCCGCGGCCAGCGGAGCCGAGGACGCCGGATTCTGTCCCGTGTACAGATTCCGGTCGACCTCGATGTGCGGGGCCCACGGCTCCCCGACGCGGAAGTCCACGCCGAGCGCCTCCAGCCGGTCCTGCAACAGCCATTTGGCCTTGTCGGCGAAACCGGCCTGCGTCTCTTCGGCATTGGTGAAGCCGGTGACCCGGTACCCGGCGAACGGCGAGCTGCCTTCCGCGTCGGCGGTGGCCAGCAGCGCCGCGGGCGCATGGCAGACGACGCCCAGCGGCTTGCCCGACGCGAGCGCGTCGTTGAGCAGCTTGCCCGACACCGGATCGACCGCGAGATCCTCCATCGGCCCGTGCCCGCCCGGGTAGTAGACCGCGTCGAACTCGCCGAGGTCCACCGACGCGAGATCCACGGGCTTGGCGAGTTCGCTCGCCGCGTCCAGGATTTCGGCGATCCGCGCCGCGCCCGCCGCGCCGCCGTTCGCCTCGGGCGCCAGGCTGCCCCGGTCGATCGCGGGCACCACCGCGCCCGGCGTCGCCACCACGATCTCGTGCCCCGCCTTCGTGAACGCCTCGTACGGCGCGACGAACTCCTCCGCCCAGTAGCCGGTCGGATGCTTGCTGCCGTCGGCCAACGTCCAGTAATCGACGCCGGTCATGACGAACAGGATCTTTGCCATCGAACTCTCCTCGCGTGCCTCGGTTGCGAATACCACGCTAGGCAGTGCCGATATCTGCCCGCCAATAGCGCATCCTATGCCCGGTATCGAGAATTCGATGAGTAGGCGGGAATACACAGGCCCGGCCTGTTACCGGTTCGATCCGCCCGCCAGATATCACTACCGAACGTTTCGAACTAGGCGAGGACCACCCGATGACCAGCGCCGCGATCCCCGGCATGCGCCTGACAGTGACGTGTCAGGCCGATGTCAGTGCGGTGTAAGCGGGGCTGACGACAGTGGTCCTCGTGAACAGCACAGCATTCGCCGCCCCCGGGACCATCGATCTGAGCATCGGGACCGACGCCTACCCGGCGCTGCGTACCGCGGCGCTCGAGCGGGGCACGGCGGCACTCGAGCGGGCCGCCCGTGTGCGGGCGTTCCTGCGCGGCGATCACGCGCTCGCTCAGCTGATCCGGTTCGCCCTGGTCGGCGGGATGAGCAATATCGCGTACGCACTGCTGTTCATGGCCATGAACGGGATCGGCCCGCTGGTCGCCAATATCGCCGGATCGATCGTCAGCACGGTGATCGCCAATGAGCTGCACCGCCAGCTCACCTTCCAGGCGGCCGGGCGCGTCGGCTGGTTCAAGGCCCAGTGGGAGGGCGGCGGCCTGGCCCTGATCGGGCTGCTGGTCAGCACCGCGGCACTGGCCGGACTCGGCTTCTGGGCCCCCGGCCTCGGCGAGCTCGCCCAGGCCGGCGCGGTGATCGCGATCATGGCCGCGGTGGGCGGGGCGCGGTTCGTGGCGCTGCGCGGATTCGTGTTCTGAGTGATCAGGTTCAGGGTCCGGGTCCGGGCCTTCCCTGATGCGCGGGCCGGTTTCCGGTCGCAGGATGGAATGAGAGTGATATGTGGTCGATACGAGGAGGAACCATGACCACGGGTGGATACGGCTACGACCCGTACGCGGGGGCGGTCGTCGGGGTGACCCCGGCCGGGATCGGCAGCCGCGCGCTCGCCCGATTCATCGACTGGATCATCGCCGGCATCGTCGGCGGCATTCTGTTCTGGATCCTGGACAAGGGTTCGGGCCTGCCCGGGTGGGCCTCGATCCTGCCGGGCGCGGGCTTCGGATTCCTCTACTTCGTGTTCTTCGAGGTGGCCAGCGGTTCGACGCCGGGCAAGAAGCTGCTCGGCCTGCACGTCAACGGTTCTCGCGGCGCGGCCAAGCCGAGCCTCGCGGACTCCGCCAAGCGCAATGCCTACATGCTGCTGAACCTGATTCCGTGGATCGGTGGGCTGCTGTGGTTCTGCGCGGCGATCGCCATCGCGGTCACGGTGAGCGCGAGCCCCACCAAGCAGGGCTGGCACGACAACTTCGCCGACGGCACCCAGGTCGTCAAACGCTGATCGCCGAACCGGCTGCGGGCCTCAACGTTCGGCCCGCAGCCAGTCGGTGACGAGGGCGAAGTGGGTGTCGCCGAGGCCCTCGACGGGATCGACCCGGACGAGCAGGGCCGGCGCGGGGTGATTGGCCGCGACCCAGGTCCGGTCGTGGTGGCGGATCTCGTCGTCGATCCAGATGAACGGGCGGCCCGCGGCCTGGGCGACGAGAGTGCGGGTCTTCCAGTGCAATTCGTCGGGGTAATAGTCGCCTATCGGGTATTCGGGCAGCACCACCACCGGTAGCTGGGGAAAGCCCAGCAAGGGCGACAGGTCCACATTCGCGCGGGCGCCCCAGCCGGTGGCCCAGCGCAGGTCGCAATGCAGTGCCAGCAGACGGGCGCCCAGGGCCGGAGTCAGGCGGGACAGACCCGCCGTGCCGCGGGGGAGAAGGGTGCCGTCCACGTCCAGGAAGAGTATCGGTCGGCTCGGATCGCCGTGCACGGAAACTATTGTGGGGGACCGGCATACTGTTGGGCATGCGTCGAGGATCGGGGTGGGTTCGGCCATGGGCTTTCCGGGTGGGCACGGTGTGCGCGGTGGCCCTGCAGTTGATGCTGACCGGATGCGGCAAGGGGCCCGCCGAACCCGCACCGCCCACGGCGGCCGTGCCGCAGCGCAACGCGCCCGGCAGTGCCGAATATCTGCTGGAGTCCAGCGACAAGTACTACGCGGACCTGCGCGCCACCCTGCCGACCGTCAATGACGCCCGCGTGCGGGCGAATCTCGAACGGCTGATCCGGACCCCGGTGGCCGAATGGCTCCCGCGCGACCTGGACATCACGGTGGGAACCATCCGCCAGGACATCGCCCGGGCGCACACCACCGAATCCATTCCGATGTTCGTCGCCTACGCCATCCCGGGCCGCGACCTGCACGGGGAATCCGGTGGGGGACAGGCCGGAATGGACGCCTACAAGCAGTGGATCACCGGAGTCAGCGACGCCATCGGTACGAACCCGGCAATCGTGATCCTGGAACCCGACGCCCTCGCCCACACCACCGAGATGAACGAGCCCGACCGCGCGGCCCGCCTGTCACTCCTGTCCTTCGCCTACGCCCAACTGCAGCAACACAATCCGGCAACCGCGGTATACGTCGACGTCGGCAACAGCACCTGGGTCGATCCGGCCCGGGTAGCCGAACTGCTCCGCGCGGTAAGCCCCTCCCAACCGGTCTCCGGCATCTCCCTCAATGTGGCCAACCGCCGCCCCGAGGCCGAAATCCGCGCCTACGCCACCCGAATCGAACAGGCCTACGGCCACCAGCTGTTCGTCATGATCGACAACTCGGTCAACGGCGCCCCCAACACCGCCGACCTGGTGGCCTGGTGCAACCCCCAGGGCCAAAAAGTCGGCACCCTCCCCACCACCCGCTTCGACCCCACCGCCCTCATCGAACACGCCTTCATCAAAACCCCCGGCCAATCCGACGGCCGCTGCGGCACCAGCGACCAACCCGCCGGCGAATTCGACCGCCAACTCCTCCTGGATCAACTCTCCTAGCCGAGAGTGGCCCTGGTTAGTCGAGGTGGACCCACTTCGCGGTGCTGGGCACGCCTGCGGAATTGACCGCGAAGAGCATGTAGTAGCCCGAGGGGGCGAGGGCGGGGTTCTCTGGAACGGCCACGGACAGGCCCGAATCCGTGCGCGTGATCGGGAGATCGACGATGCGCTCGTTGGTGTCGGTGACGTGGGTGATGGCCGCCGGGGTGAGTAGGCGGAGGTACTTCACGTCCGCCGCCGCGGGCACCTCGGCCAGGGTGGAACCCACTGTGTACTCGAAACTCTCACCGCGGCGGATCTCTGCGGGGCCGCTGGTGATCACCGGGCGGGCTACGGAGCCGCCGTCCGGTTTGTACAGGTATGGGGGCGTATAGATTTCGATGCGGCGTTCGAACTTGCCGGGGAGGGTGTTCTTCTTGTCGGCGAACAGGGGGTTGGAGCCGTCGGTCATGATTTGGCCGGAGGGCAGGAGAACCGCTGTCGAGTGGTAGTCGCGGCCTACCGTAGGGTCGGCCATGGGGCGCAGGCCGCCCTGTTGGTCGAGGAGGTAGGCGGAGAGGATGTCGCTGGAGCCGCGGCCGCGGTAGTCGTTGGCGCCGTTGGTGATGAAGACGTCGCCGGTGGGGAGCGGGACCAGGTTCGGGTAGCGGGTGCCCTGGGGCAGGACGGCCAGTGGCTCGAACTTGGGCGAGGCCGCCTTCAGGTCGACGATGTCGATGCGGCCGGTGGACAGGGACGAATCGCCCACGCCGCCACCGCCGACCACCAGCAGGCGTTGGTCCTGGACCGGGCCCAGCCAGGTCGAGGATCCGGTCTCGAGCATGTTCGGGTCCCGCAGGCCGGGGACCAGTTGGAACGAATTGTCGGTCAGATTCCAGATTCCCGGGTCGCGATGCTCCTCGGCCGGGCCCCAGCCGGTGGTCGGTCCGCTGAAGAACAAACGGTCGGCTACCGCGGTCTGGAATACCGCGGGATAGGTGGGCAGGATGCGGCGCAGGTCGTCGCGCTCGACCCATTTCCTGGTCGCCGGATCGTAGATCTCGGTCTGCCCGTCCAGAATTCGCCCGGCGCCGTCCAGCCCGGAGGTGACCATCACCTTGCCGTCGGCCAGCCGGGTGAGCGTCGGGTACCAGCGGGCGTAATTCATGCTGCCCACGGCCTCGTAGGTTTCGGTCCACGGATTGAACAGGTACGAGGCGTCGATGCCCTGGTATTCCTTCTTCTTCAACGCCATTTCCGGCGCGAAGCCGTACAGGTTCTGCTGCTGGGCGAAGCTCAGCCCGCCGATCATGTAGTGGTCGTTGCGATCCCAGACGCCGTCGGTGCCGGTGGCCTCGGCCGAGACGTACACATTGCGGTCGGTCGCGGACACCTTGTAGGTGACCGGATCCTTGATCGCGGGCGGCACGGTGATATCGCGATCGGAGCGATACACCTTCCCGCTCTCCTTGCCGGTGAATGCCGTTCCCTTGGGCAGGAATCCGGGGTGATCGGGATCCTCGTTGCGGATCGTCATATACCCGCCCGCGTGCGTGAGATTCTCCGGCAGCACCTCGTAACTGCCGGTCCCGCCCGCGATGAGAATGGTGCCGTCGGCCAGATAGGCGTGATCGGAACAGAACAGATCCACCGGCGTATCGATGCGCTTGGCGGTCCGGGTCTCCGGATCGAAGATCAGCGAATTGTAGACGGACTTATCGGAATTGTGGTGATCGTTGCCGCTGCCCGCGATGAGCAGCACCTTGCCGGTCGGCAACACGATCGAATGAATGATATTGGCGTCGATATCCTTCGGCAGCGTGACGACCTCCCAATAGCCGTAGCGCGCCTTGTAGGAATCGGAATTGATGAGCCGATTGTGCTGGAAGCGATGATAGAGCGCCGCCACCGTCGCGGTGGTCGCGATCGCCAGCGTGCCGACCACGACCACGGTCACCACCCAGCGAACGAATCGGGTCGGCGTCTTCTTCAGCACGCCCGCTCCTCCTCCCGGACCTCGACGACCTCGAAGGCGGTGGCGGTCTTGGTCTTCCGGCGCGCGCTCCAGGCCACGAACAGCGGATTGAGCCGCCACACCAGGATCGGCGCGGCCGAGATCAGCGCCCCGAACACCGGCCACATGAGGGTGGCCGCGGCCGCCCAGCCGCGCAGGGTGGTGAGCACCGCGACGGCGATGTAGAACACCAGCCACATCAGGTTGAGCCGGAAGGTGAACCAGCCGTCACCCTTGCTCTTGGAACCCTTGGGCGTCACATCGAATCCGGCCGGGCGCCGCAGCAGACATTTGATCAGCGAATTCGCGTACACAGGCGCGGTGATGACGCTCATGAACATGCCGTAGACGCCCCACGAATTGCTCGTCTCGTACGGGCTCACATTGTGGCGGCGCACCCACGTGTACAGCATCATCTGGCTGACCGACGCCCAGCCGTAGAACAGGAACCAGCTGTCCGGCGACACCACCGCGCCACTGACGCCGAACCAGCTGAAAATGGCCACATTCGCCGCACCCAGCAGCCACACCGACCCCATGACCGGATAGAACGCCATCAGCAGCAGGTAATGCGCGACCCGCGCCGGAGTCCGCCACATGCGCAGCATCTGAATGATGAACGGGCCGAACAGCATATGCTCGATCGCGCCGCGCGCCCACCGGTTCTGCTGCTTGTAGAAATCACCCCACGAAGCGGGCCCTTCGCCATGCGCCAGCAGATCCGGGGTGTACACGCCCTTCCAATGCCGCCCGGTCTCCGGATTGCGTTGCGGCAGAATGGCGAAACTCGTCGCCATATCCTCGGTGATGGAGGGCTGAATGCCGCCGATATCGCTCAGCACGCTCATCCGCACCGCATAACTGGTCCCCACCAGCATCGGCGCACCGTGCGCATTGGCGGCGGTCTGGATCAGGCTGTGGAACACGAACTGCTGGCTCTCGGCCAGTTTCGCGACCACGTTCTCCTCGGCGTTCGCATACGCCTGCGGCCCGGCGACATACGCGACATCGGGATCGTTGAAATAGCCGAGCATCCGCTCCCCGAATTCGGCCATCGGCTTGTGATCGGGATCGATGCCCATGACCACGTCATAGCGCGGCAGCTCCGGATCGGCGCGGATCATGTCCAGCCCGGCATTGATGTTGCCGAACTTGGTGCGGGTTTCGAAAGGGCCCTTGCGCTGGTGGTACCGCTCCTTGCCGCCGCGGGTCAGATACCGCACCCGATTGCCGTGGCGGCGATCGACGGCGGCTACCAGCTCGCGTACCTTCCCGGGGTGGTCGGGATCACCCTCGTCCAGCACGAACACATCGAAGACGCCCGGCTGCCGATGCCGAATATCCTTGGCCGCCAGCAGGGTTCGCTCCAGCACCGCGATGTCCTCGCTGCGCGGCACGAAGGTGATGAGCAGCGCCACGTTCAGGCCCGGACGGGCGCGGATCGGCACCGGTTTGCGCGCCAGGGCCGTGGTCAGCGACATGGCCAGCACCAGCGCGAATCTGATCACCTCCACGGTGACCACCAGCGTCACCATGATGATGGCGATGGTCCCGAACTGCTCGTACTTGTCGGTCGCGCCGAGGCCGTTGTCGACCAGCCACAGCACATACCCACCGCCCAGTCCGGTCGAGACCAGGGAGAGCGTGACGGTCAGCAGTCGCCGGCGTCTGCCCTCCAGATGCCGGAACGACACCGCATCGCCGACACCGTCGAGCACCTCCCCGGTGACGGTCGCCTTGGCCCTCCGGGTGGAGTCCAAATCCTGTGCACTGTAAGAACTTTCGGTATCGTCCGTTTCGGTCCGACGCGGACCGTAGACACCCGAAAAAACCACGGACAGCAACGTATCCCCCCTGCTGAAGCGGGCCCCACACGAACTTTCGTTCAACGCCGAACGCCTCAGCCAGAGATTAGCAGAGCGAACCCCATCACGCGGTTCGATCCACTTGGGCCGCAACGCATTCCGGCTACCGAACGGTTACTCTCCCGTGCTCGGCCGCACTGCCGCCCCACGTGCCCGGATATTCGCTGCCGGGCCCCGATCCGTTTCACCCGACCTGCGCGAACCCGGCTACCGCAGGATCGGCACGACCGCCTCGGCGGGCCCGCGGCCGGTGACCGCCTCGATGAACGCCGTCGACGGAGGCACGGCGGCAAGGATTTCCACGGTGCGCCGCAGGGCGGCCTCGGGTGGGGGCGGCCCGCCGATCGCCGCGATCAGGTCCAGCAGATGCACGGTCGCCTCGATGACGCCGATCTCGGCCACCGCCCGGAAGCTCACACTGCCCAGCACCGGATGCGCGATACCGGCCGCGGGCTCGGCCTCCGACAGCAGCGCGAGCATGACCGGACCGTTGGTCAGGAAGTATTCGATCACGGCCGCGGGGCCGGCCGCCGCCTCGTGCCGTGCCCGCTCGGCGACATCGGCGGCCATGGTGTGCGCCGCGCCGCCGGGAAGATTGAACCGCCGGAGCATGTCCGGCCCATCGGTGACCAGGGGTTCGGCCACGCGGGGGCCGCGCAGGTAGTCCAGCACCGACGGCCCCGGCGCGACGTGCGCGAGCAGGTCCCGCACCCGCCATCCGGGGAGCCGGGTCGGCGCCGTCCACTGGTCATCGGTCAACGCGGGCACCCGTCGGGCCCAGTCCTGCCAAACCTGCTCCAGCACTGCGATATCCATGCGAAACCCCGGTGCGGTCGTCGGTGACTCCATTATGGTGCCTACGCTCGGACCCGTGAGCACTTCCAAGATCGTTCTCGTGACCGGGGCCGGAACCGGGCTGGGCCGGGCCTTCACCCATGCGCTGACCGCGGCCGGGCATCAGGTCGTCGCGGTCGGGCGCACCGCCGCCACGCTGGAGGAGGCGGTGGCGAGCGCGCCCGGACCCGGTGCGGCGGAGGCTTTCCGGGCCGATGTCACCGATGCGGCGGCCGTGGTCGATCTGTTCGCGCACATCGTGCAGCGGTGGGGGCGGCTGGATGTGCTGGTGAACAATGCCGGAATGTTCGGACCCACCAAGCCCATCGACGAGGTGTCGGTGGACGAGTGGAAACAGGTCGTCGACGTCAATCTGACCGGTGCGTTCCTGTGCGCGCAGGCCGCGTTCCGACTCATGAGGAACCAGGACCCGCAGGGTGGGCGGATCATCAACAACGGATCCATCTCCGCGCACACGCCGCGCCCGCACGCCGTCGGCTACACGGCGAGCAAGCACGGCATCACGGGGCTCACCAAGGCCCTCGCCCTGGAGGGCCGCGCGCACAATATCGCCGCGGGGCAGATCGATATCGGCAATGCCGCAACCGAACTCACCGCGGGCATCGCGTCGGGCTCGCTGCAGGCCGACGGCAGCATCCGGCCCGAACCCACCATCGACGCCGCGATCGTGGCGCGGGTGGTGGCCCAGCAGGTGGAGCTGCCGCTGGACGTCAATGTCCCCTTCCAGACCGTGATGGCCAACGGCATGCCCTACATCGGCCGCGGCTGAGCCAGATCCGACGCGGTGGCCGGGCTCAGCGACTGAGTTCGGTCACCTGCTCCATGTGCGTGTGCTTCTCCGGATTGCGCACCGAGTACAGCCCGGTGATGAGCCCGTCGTCGATGCGCAGTGCCAGCACGGTGTCGATCTCGCCGAGCCGCCGGATGAGCAGCGCCGGATGCCCGTTGACCATCGAGGTCTCGAACGACACGTCCGGGCCGAGCGTCGACCAGCCCTTGGTGAACAGCCGGGCCACCTTGTTCGCCCCGGTGATCGGCTGCGGCAGCGCCGACCGGATCCCGCCGCCGTCGCCGAGCGCCACCACATCGGGCGCGAGCAGATCCAGCAGCGTCTGCAGGTCCCCGGTCTCGACCGCGCGCTGGAACGCGTCGAGCACCTCACGCGACTCGGCCGCCGACACCGCGCCCCGCGGCCGTCGCGCGGCCACGTGCGAGCGCGCCCGGTGCGCGATCTGCCGGACCGCCGCCGGGGTCTTGTCGACCGCCTCGGCGATCTCGTCGTAGGGCAGATCGAAGACCTCGCGCAGCACGAACACCGCCCGCTCGGTCGGCGTCAGCGTCTCCATCACCAGCAGCATGGCCATCGAAACGCTTTCGGCCAGTTCGACATCCTCGGCCACGTCGGGCGCGGTCAGCAACGGCTCGGGCAACCAGGGACCGACATACGACTCCTTGCGCCGCCCCAGCGTCCGCAACCTGCCCAGCGCCTGCCGCGTGGTGATCCGCACCAGGTACGCCCGCTGATCGATCACCGTCTCCAGATCGACCCCCGTCCACTTCAGCCACGTCTCCTGCAGCACGTCCTCGGCGTCCGCCGCCGATCCGAGCATCTCGTAGGCAACGGTGAACAGCAGATTCCGGTGCGTGACGAACGCGTCGGTAGCGGCCGTGGTCATGGGTGCTCCCATCTCCTTCTCGGGCATGTCACCACTAGACACCACAACCGCCGATCCTGTGACACTCGAACAAACGTTCTACTCGAGGTATCGTACGGCCCCATGCCGGAACTCTCCCGCCGCGACTGGGCGACGATGAACCTCAAAGAGGTCCAGCGCCAACTCCTGAAGGCCGCCTCCTTCGGCAAGGTCCTCTCGCCCGAGCAGCTCGAGAACGCGGCGGGCAAGATCGGCGAAGGCCTGCGCATCTTCCTCGAGGAGACCGACGACCGTCATGAAGGCTGAGGTTGCTCTTCCTCCGCGGGAGCGGTGACGGCCCGGGTGCCGCGCAGCAGGGAACAGGCCAGGCAGACGAGGCCGAAGAAGAGGTAGCCGAGGGCGACCTTCGGTGCGGCCGCCCAGGCTACCTCGGGAGCGTGGATGAGGCCGATGAAGCTGAGCAGGGCGCCGACCGCCGAGGCGAGAGCGGCTGCGCGGAAACGCTTTTCGAGGATGAAGGTGACCATGGTGCCGAGGACCAGACCGGCCAGGACCGCGCCCTCACCGAGGGTTCGCAGGCCGTCGTAGACCACTCCGGCCTGTCCGAGTGCGCTCATGCCGATCTTGTCGGCGCTGGTGCCCGCCGCGGAGAGGGCATTGTCGATCTGGCCGACGCCCCACTGCGCCAGGTTGGGCAGCAGGGCGGCCACCACCGCCACCGCGTGCAGGCGCGGGACCGCCTGGAAGGCCTGGGCGCCGATCAACAGGCCGATGTAGAGCAGGATGGGCACGATCGCTGGGATGGGCAGCAGGGTGGCCAGGATGCCGAAAAGGCCCAGCAGGCACATCAATCCGATGATCGCGCCGGACGCCAGCGAGTAGCCGGTGCGGCCGCCGGCGTCCTTCCAGCCGGGATGGCCGATGTAGACGGCGGGCGGGAAGGGGGAGCCGAAGCCGGAGCCGATGACGGCGCCGAAACCGTCGGCCAGCAGCACGCTGCGCAGGTTGTAGTTGTCGCCCGCCGCGGCGGCGCTCTCCACATTGCTCATCGCCTCGGTGAAGTTGTAGACGCCCAAGGGAATCGCGGTGGCCAGCAGCGGACCCAGATGCGAGAGCCCGTCGAAGAGCAGGTGCAGCCGCAGATCCGGCAGCCCGAGCGCGATGTCGTGCGCGGCCTTGGAGACATCCGGCACCGACATGTAGCCGCCGATCCAGCCGATGGCGGTGCCCACCAGCAGGGCCACCAACCCGACCGGAACATTGCCCGGCAGCCGCACATCGGTGAAGAAGCCGATGAGGATGATGGCCAGCACCGGCAGCCCGATCCAGGCCGCCTCCCACATCTGCGCGGCCGGGCGCATGGAGATGAAGGTGATGGAGATGCCCGCCAGGGTGCCGAGCATGGCCGCGCGCGGGGTGATCCGGCGAATGTAGGGCCCGACGAACGCGCCGATCATGACGATCACGCCGATCATGAACGCCCACGCCAGCCCGGCCGACCACGCCCGCATCGGATCATTGGTCTTCAGGTAGATCGGCAGCATGACCACGAACACGACGATGAACATGTGCGGCACGCTCGGCCCGTACGGCAGGGCGGTGACCGTCGCCCGGCCCTCGCGGCGGGCCAGTCGCCGGGCCAGCAGCATGTAGTAGAGGTTGCCCAGCACCAGCGCGACCCCGAGCGCGGGCAGCACGGTGCCGAGCACGTCGTGGGCCGGAATCTTGACCACCGCGATGGTCAGCGTGGTCAGGGTCAGGACGTTGACGAGGATGTTGAACGACAACCCGAAGAAGGCATTGGTGTCGCCGCGGGTCCACCACGGCAGCGACAACGGTGCGGCACTGCCGGTTTCACCGGGCCGCTTGGTTTCGACGGACATGGGTCTTCCTGTTCACTGGGCCGGGCTGGGGGAGAAGG
>NZ_BAAFGR010000131.1:0-23337 GCF_041154655.1 Nocardia sp. JMUB6875 | reverse complement strand
GCGATACTGGTGGTGATCGACAGTTTCGACGACTCCCGAGGTGGAATCGCCATGGTCCCTTGGACCGCCGCGGCCGCGAATCCGGCCGCCGCACCCGACACGTGGGGGATATCGGGGCCCACCTTTCTGACCTTCTATGCGATCGCGGCCTTGCTGGCGTTCGGGTTCACGCTCGCGCGCCGGATCGCCATCCTGGGCCACACCGAGCCGTCGACCGAATCGGTGTCGAGCCTGCGGCCCAGCGAGATCGCCATGCTGGTCGATGACAAGCGGCCGGTGCTGGCGGGGCTGGCGCAATTGCGCGGCTACCAGCTCATCGACTCCACCGGGCGGCCGGTCCGCCAGCCCACCGACGCCGACCAGCGCTGGCTCGACACCGTCTCGAACGCGCTGTTCCGGCATCTGCTGGGGTCGGAGCAGCGCAGCATGACGGATCTGCGTGCGGCGGGCATTCTTTCGGTGGCGCGCATGCGCGCCGATCTCACCGAACGCGGTTATCTCTTCGGCCCGAAGCAGCGAAAGGCGTTGTACCTGGCCGCCCTTCCGATGGATGCGCTGCTGATCCTCGGCATCGTGCGACTGATCGCCGGCATGTCGGCGCACCACAAGGTCGGATTCCTGGTGCTGGCGCTGATCGTCCTGCTGGTCGCCACGGGCTTCATGATCCGTTCGCCGCGCTTGACCCAGCGCGGCCGCGATGCCCTCGACAGCGTGCGGAGCCAGCACCTGCACCTGCGCCCGAACAACGCTCCCTCCTACGGATCCTACGGACCCAACAGCGCGGCCTTCGCCGCCGCGCTCTTCGGCGCCGGGGTGCTGTGGAGCCTCGACCCGGCCCTGGCGCAGGCCACCGCGGTCGTCGGCGGCGGCTACGGCGGGAGCGGGGGCGGCGACAGCTGCAGCACCGGCTCGAGTTGCAGCACGAGTTCCGGCGACAGCGGCGGCGGAAGCAGTTGCGGCAGTAGCTGCGGCAGCGGTTGCGGTGGCGGCGGGTGCGGCGGATGACCGGGTCGCCACTCCCGGCCGGGGCGCTGGGCATCGGCTGGCGGCGCGAGATCTGCGGGATTCTCGCGGATCTGGAGGGCATCGGATTCTGCGAGGTCATCGCGGAATCCTTGGCGGCCAAGGACTCCGGGCGACGCGGGATCACCACCTGGCGCGGTCGCGGCGGCGCGGGACCGGGGATCGCCGTTCCCGAGGAGCTCGAGGAACTGGTGCGTCGGGGCATTCCGGCTGTCCCGCACGGGATTTCCCTGTCGCTCGGCAGTGCGGAGGGTTTCGACGACGCGCGGGCCGCGCATCTGGCCGAATGCGCGCGGGCGCTCGGCTCGCCGCTGGTGAGCGAGCACATCGCGTTCGTGCGTGCGGGCGGCATGGAGGCCGGGCACCTGCTGCCGCTCCCCCGCACCCGCGAGGCCCTGGATGTGCTGGAGCGCAATATCTTCCGGGTGATGCGCAATCTCGATGTGCCGCTCGCGGTGGAGAACATCGCCGCGCTGTTCGAATGGCCGGACGCCGAATATACCGAGGCCGAGTTCCTCCAGGAACTCGTCGAGCGCACCGGCGTCTACCTGCTGCTCGATATCGCGAACGTCTACGCCAACGCCCGCAACACCTCCCGTGACCCGCTCACCGAGTTGCTGCGCCTGCCGACCGAGCGCCTGGCCTACTGCCATATCGCGGGCGGCCACGAATCCGGCGGTCGCTACATAGACACCCACGTGCACCCGATTCCCGCTGAGGTGCTGGCTCTGGTCGCCGAATTCGCGCCGGGGCGACCGACTCCCCTCATGCTCGAGCGGGACGGAAACTACCCGCCCGCAAGCGAACTCATCGCCGAGCTCAACGCCATCGCGACCGCGGCGGAGCGCGGTGCGATCACCCTGCGCTCCGAACCGTTGTCGGCATGAACGGCGAGAACCCCGAGGCGGCAGGGACACTCGCGCAGCGGCAGGAGGCGCTGGTGCGGGCGCTGGTGGCCGGTGCGGACACCCCGGCGGGCTTCGACGCGCAGGATCTGGCCGCGACCGCGCACGGCCTGCTGCACAAGCGGGCCGACGAGGTGCGGCGGCGCTTCCCACGCCTCGCGCATGCCGTCGGCCCGGATTTCACCGCGCGCTATCTCGACTGGGCGCGGACCCGGCCGAAGACGACCACCGTGGACGACGCCGTCGCCTTCGCCCGCGAGTTCGGCCTGCCCGACCCGATCCCGAAACGCGGTGCGCGTGCGCGACTGCCGTGGCGAACACTCGGCAAGTGACCTCGGACACTCAGGCATGCTGATCACATGATCGAGGTCGTCACCGTCAGCACCGAACAGGAACTAGCCGACGCCTATGCCGTGCGCATGCGGGTGTTCGTCGATGAGCAGGGCGTGCCCGCGGAGATCGAGATCGATGAGCTCGACGAGGTCGCCGATCATTTCCTGGCCCGGCTGGACGGCAAGCCCGTCGGGGCCGGACGCCTGATCGTGCGCGACGGCGTTGGCGTGCTCGGCCGCTTGGCGGTGCTGGAGGAGACGCGCGGCACCGGGCTCGGGGCGGCCCTGGTGCGCGCCATCGAGGACCGGGTGCGCGAGCGCGGATTGGGTTCGGTCGAACTGCATTCGCAGACGCACGCGCGCGGCTTCTACGAGAAGCTCGGCTACGAGGCGTATGGCGAGATCGGCATGGACGCGGGCATCCCGCACATCTGGATGCGCCGGTCGGTCGCGAACTGACCTCCGGTCGCGAGGCGAATTACGCGGGCTCGCAGGCGTCGCGCAGCGAGCAGGAGCCGCAGGCGCTGCCGCATCCGCCGACCTTCTCCTCGGGGAACGCGGTGGCGAGCGCCTTTTCGGCGGCCGCGGCGCCCGCGCCGAGGGTGAACAACGCGATCACCACGGACACCACCGCGACGATCAGCGCGGGGAACCCGCCCGCCACGATCACGACCGCACCGCTGGCGGCGAGCAGCAGCCCGGCCACGATGGAGGTCGGCGCGGCCACCTTGTTGGCCAGCTTGAAGGCCTCCTCGGTTTTCACCGCCGCCTCCGAATGCACGCCGAAGTACCGGTTACCGGGAAGGGTGCCGGTCAGCCCGAGCACACCCGTGACCACGGCCACAGCCGCGAGGACAAAGAGGATCAGCGCCACGACGAACACCCGGTAAACGGTACCCCTACCCTTTTTGGGCCTGGGGATGGCCACGTTTTACGCTGGTGGGCGACCTTATCGGGGATTGGCTGGACAAAGAAGGCAGGACCGTGCAGGACTCCCGTACATCCGAGACGCCCACCGCGACCGCGGGTGGGGGCGGCGACGTTCCCGCACACCGCTACAACGCCGACCTCGCCGGGCGTATCGAGCAGAAGTGGCAGGCCAACTGGCAGGAGCGCGGCAGCTTCTACGCGCCGAATCCGGTCGGCCCGCTGCAGGGCGAGACGCCCGCCGACAAGCTGTTCATCCAGGACATGTTCCCGTACCCGTCGGGCGCGGGCCTGCACGTCGGGCACCCGCTGGGCTATATCGCCACCGACGTGTTCGCGCGCTATCACCGCATGCACGGCCGGAATGTGCTGCACGCCCTGGGTTATGACGCCTTCGGCCTGCCCGCCGAGCAGTACGCGGTGCAGACCGGCGCGCATCCGCGCGACACCACCATGTCGAACATCGCGACCATGCAGCGCCAGCTGGACCGGCTGGGCCTGGGCCACGACCGGCGGCGGACGTTCGCGACCACCGATCCGGAGTACTACCGGTGGACGCAGTGGATCTTCCTGCGCATTTACAACGCCTGGTACGACGAGGGTCTGGGCAAGGCGCGCCCGATCGACGAGCTGATCACCGAATTCGAGACCGGCAAGCGCAATCCCGTGGAGGGCCGCTCCTGGGCCGAGCGCACCCCGGCCGAGCGCAATGCGCTGATCGACTCCTATCGCCTGGTCTACCAGACCGATTCGATGGTCAACTGGTGCCCGGGCCTGGGCACCGTGCTGTCCAACGAGGAGGTCACCGCGGACGGCCGCTCCGAGCGCGGCAACTTCCCGGTGTTCCGTAAGCGCCTGTGGCAGTGGATGATGCGCATCACCGCCTACTCCGACCGCCTGGTCGACGACCTGGACGAGCTGGACTGGCCGGACAATGTGAAGTCCATGCAGCGCAACTGGATCGGCCGCTCGCGGGGCGCGCAGGTCAAGTTCGAGGCGGGCTCGGATCTGATCGAGGTCTTCACCACCCGCCCCGACACCCTGTTCGGCGCGACCTACGTGGTGCTGGCCCCCGAGCACGCGCTGGTCGACAAGCTGACCGGCGCGTCCTGGCCGTCGGGCACCGACGCCCGCTGGACCTTCGGTTCCGACACCCCGGCGGAAGCCGTTGCGGCGTACCGCAAGTCGATCGCGGCCAAGTCCGATCTGGAGCGCCAGGAGAACAAGGAGAAGACCGGCGTCTTCCTGGGCACCTACGCCACCAACCCGGTCAACGGCGCGCGCGTGCCGATCTTCATCGCCGACTACGTGCTGAGCGGCTACGGCACCGGCGCGATCATGGCCGTCCCCGGCCACGACGCCCGGGACTGGGAGTTCGCCTCCGCCTTCGGCCTGCCGATCGTGGAAGTCGTTGCGGGCGGCGATGTCTCGCAGGCCGTGTACACCGGTGACGGCCCGCTGGTGAACTCCGGCTACCTGGACGGCCTGGACGTCGAGACCGCCAAGGCCACCGTCATCGCCCAGCTGGAGTCCGACGGCCACGGCCGCGGGACCGTCCAGTACAAGCTGCGCGACTGGCTGTTCGCCCGCCAGCGCTACTGGGGCGAGCCGTTCCCCATCGTCTACGACGAGGACGGCGCGCCGCACGCGCTGCCGGAATCCATGCTGCCGGTGAAGCTGCCGGAGATCGACGACTTCGCCCCGGTCACCTTCGATCCGGACGACGCCGACTCCGAGCCCTCCCCGCCGCTGGCCAAGGCCACCGACTGGGTGAACGTCGAACTGGATCTGGGCGACGGGCCCAAGCGGTACCGCCGCGACACCAATGTCATGCCCAACTGGGCGGGCAGCTCCTGGTACCAGCTGCGCTACGCGGATCCGACCAACGACAAGGTCTTCTGCGCCCCCGAGAACGAGCAGTACTGGCTGGGCCCGCGCCCGGCCGAGCACGGCCCGAAGGATCCGGGCGGCGTCGACCTGTACGTCGGCGGTGTGGAGCACGCGGTGCTGCACCTGCTGTACGCACGCTTCTGGCAGAAGGTCCTGTTCGATCTGGGTGACGTCTCCGGCTACGAGCCCTACCGCCGCCTGTTCAACCAGGGCTACATCCAGGCCTTCGCCTACACCGACGCGCGCGGGGCGTACGTGCCCGCCGCCGAGATCGTGGAGCGGGACGGAAAGTTCTTCTGGACCAATGCCTCCGGCGTGGAGGAGGAGGTCTTCCAGGAGTACGGCAAGATCGGCAAGTCGCTGAAGAACGCCATCTCCCCCGACGAGATGTGCGATCTGTACGGCGCGGACACCTTCCGCTTCTACGAGATGTCGATGGGTCCGCTGGACACCTCGCGCCCGTGGGCCACCAAGGACGTCGTCGGCGCGCACCGCTTCCTGCAGCGCGTGTGGCGACTGGTGGTGGACGAGGAGACCGGCGCGCTGAAGGTCACCGACGCCGAACCGTCGGCCGAGGCCCTGCGCGTGCTGCACAAGACCATCGCCGGCGTCGACGACGACTACGCCAACCTGCGCGACAACACCGCGGGCGCCAAGCTGATCGAGCTGACCAACTACCTGACCAAGAACTACGGCGACGGTGCGCCGCGGTCGCTGGTCGAGCCGCTGGTCCTGATGCTGGCCCCGATGTCCCCGCACGTGGCCGAGGAACTGTGGGAACGCCTGGGCCACCCCACCGCCCTGGCCCACGGCCCGTTCCCGGTCGCGGATCCGGCTCTGCTGGTGGCGGATTCGGTGGAGTACCCGATCCAGGTCAACGGCAAGGTCCGCGCCCGCATCAGCGTCCCGGCCGACGCCGACCAGGCCGCGGTCGAGGCCGCCGCCCTGGCCGACGAGAAGATCGCGGAACTGCTGGGCGGCAAGGCACCTCGCAAGATCATCGTGGTGCCGGGCCGACTGGTGAACATCGTCGCCTGACGCTCGAACGAATTCGGCCCGGTGCGCAGTGCGCACCGGGCCGTTTTCATCTGTGGCTCAGCACTTTTCCCAGTAGCCCGGGCTGGTCTCCTTGATCGTGCTGGTTACGTAGGTATTCCACAGGCCGAGGTTCTGGTTCGAGCCGTTGGCGTAGGCGGTGCCCAGCGACTGGTGGGCGCGGCCCGCCTGGACGTGCGCGTAGTTGTTCGCGGTCACGCAGGTCGGCGCGGGCGTAGTCGTCGTGGTCGTGGGCGGGACGGTCGTGGTCGGGGGCACGGTCGTGGTCGTGGTGGGCGGGGCCGTCGTGGTGGTCGTCGGCGGAGTCGTTCCGCCACTGAGCTTGTGGACCATGGCCATGATGGCGTCCATCTGTTTGCCGCCGTGCCAGGCGTAGGCGGCGTCCCCGCCGTAGCCCCACCAGTTCCAGCAGCCGTTGGGATTGGTGATGCTCGCGGTGCTGGCCGGAATCGCCTGCGGGTACAGGACGATCATGTTGTTGGTGTCGGCGTATTCGTTGAGGTAGGCGTCCTTCATGAAGGTGTTGCCGAAGCCCTGGTAGTTGTAGCCCTGCTTGCAGCCGTGCAGTGCGACCATCAGTCGGCAGCCGGCGCCGTCGGCGCAGGACTGCGGGACGTAGACGAATCCCTTGTCGTCCATGCTGATCGCGCTCGCGCTGCCGCCGGGGACGTAAGCGTTCTGGTCGAACTGGATCAGCTTGCCGTTCAGGGTGGAGGCGGGGGCGCTCACGGAGCCGAAGAACTTGGCGAGCATCTCCTTCTCGGGATCGTTGCCGCAGTTGTTGATGAACGGTGACGTGGTGTCCGCGCAGCTCACCGGGCCCAGCGGGCTCACCCACGAGTGCCCGGCCCCGCTCGACTTGTTGTAGGTGACGTCCGCGCCGAAATCCGTGTAGTACGTGGCGAGATCGTCGTTGACGGCCTGCAGCACGGTTTTGTCGTTGGTGCCGTGGTACAGGTACACCGGCGAACCGGACAGGTTGGAGACGGCGTCGACCTTGCCCTGGTTCGCCAGATCCCTTGTTGCCGCTTCCAATTGCGCAGGTGTTTGGCGTCCCGCGCCGTTCTGCATGCAGGAGTTCTGCGCCCGGACCGCGTAGTCGTAGTCCCCGGCGCAGCGGTAGGGACCGGCGGTGAAGATGCCCGCGCCGGCGAAGACGCTGGAGTAGGCGACATGCAGCTGATTGGCCATGTAGCCGCCGGAGGAGACGCCGGAGACGTAGGTGTCGCTGATGTTGTAGCCGCGCAGGGTATCCGGGGTGGGATTGGGGACGGCTGCGGTCACCACGCTCGCGGTGATCGCCGCCAGACCGGCCGCTATGGCCAAGGCGGACAGGGCATTACCAAATTTCATCGGGATTCCTCGGGGGTGGGGCTCAGTTGCCCAGGGCACAGCTGTTGGCCGGGTCGTCGGCGGGAGTTCGGGGCACGGTCGCGTCCGGCGGCGGGAGTTGCCCGGCGGCGGTCCAGGATTCGAGTGCGGTGAAGGCGCTGCGGAAGCAGGGCAGCATCGGGCGCAGCAGGTTCGGATGGGTGTCGTAGAGGCCGTCGACGTGATTGCCGCCCTCGATGCGGTAGTACCGGTGCAGGTCGGCGCGGCCCTGGTCGCGGATCATGGCGGCATAGACGTCGGAGTCGTGGCCTATGGGCAGCAGGGTGTCCAGGGTGCCGTGAATGGTGAGGAGCGGCTTCTGGATTCGGCCGGTGAGCGAGATTCTGGCCACCGCGTCGTGGACCGCGCGCGGCCGGGACGCGAAATCGTAATCGGCGTCGGAACCCGGGTAGGACGGATCGAATTCCTGGCGGTAGATGCGCTGGGTCAGTTCCCAATAGGTCTTGTCGTGGTACTCCCACAGCGGCCGGGACTCGGCCGCGAACCCGGCGGCCACGATGGCGTCCCGGGCGGCCGGATCCGATTGCGAGGCCGGATAATTCGCGATGGCGGGCGGAAGGAAGGTCAGCGGGTTATCCACATCCGTCCACAGGGTGCCCTCCCAGTCGACCCCGCCGTCGTAGAGCCAGGGCGCGTTCTCCAGCTGCCAGCGCACCAGATACGCGCCGTTGGACAGTCCGGCCATGTAGGTGTGCCCGGCGGGCCGCCCGTAGCGCTGCAACACCGTGGCCTGCGCCGCGACCGTCAATTGCGTGACGCGACTGTTCCATTCGGCCATGGCGTCACCGGGCGCGGCATCGTCGCGGAAGAAGTCCGCGCCGGTATTGCCCTTGTCGGTGGCCGCGAAGGCATACCCCTGCGCGAGCACCCAGTCGGAGATGACGAAGTCGTTGGCGTACTGCCGCCGGTTGCCCGGCGACCCGCTCACCACCAGTCCACCGTTCCAGTGCTCGGGGAGCCGAATTACGAACTGGCTGTCGTGATTCCAGCCGTGGTTGGCGTTGGTGGTGGAGTTGTCGGGGAAGTACCCGTCGATCTGGATGCCCGGAACCCCGCTGGGATTGCGCGCCCCGGCCGGGTGCAGCCCGGCCCAATCGGCGGGCACGGTGTGGCCGGTGGCGACCGTGCCCGCGGTGGTCAGATCCGAGAGGCAGGCGGAGATCTGGGTCTGCGCGCCGATCACCGGGGGCGCGGCACAGCCGGTCGGTTCGCCGGAGGACACCGCTGTGGCGATGGTCCCCGCGACCACGAGGGCGGCCGCCACGGTGGCGGCGCGTACTTGATGCGGCATCGGGCTCCTTCTCGAGCGGAAATGCCGGAAAGTCTGTTCAGCGGCCACGGCGACGGCCAGGTGGGTGCACCCCACATTTCCGGGTGCGAATGTGGTGGCGGTCACCTTATGTGGGACAAGCAGATACAGAGGACCACCACTATGTGGGAACCCCACATGGCATTCGCGCCCGCCCGGCCGCATATTGGGCCAGAATGTCTCGCCATGACCTGCGAGATCTTCCTGGAATTGCTCGAGCGGGAAGCTCCGGCCGTCGAATTCGAAGCTCCCCTGCTGGAGGCCCGTGCCGCCGGTGCGCCCGCGGCCGAACTCGCCGCGCTGGAGGCGGCGAAGCTGTCGGCGCTGCGGGTGCGGGCGCTGCTGGAGCGGCGCACCCGCCGCGAGACCGAACTGGCCGCCCTGTTCGACACCGCCAGCGATCTCGCGGGGCTGCGCGACGTGGACGCCGTGCTGCGCGCCATCGTGCATCGCGCGCGCCGCCTGCTGCGCTCCGATATCGCCTACATGACGCTGCCCGATCCCGAACGCGGCGACACCTACATGCGGGTCACCGACGGCTCCGGCTCACCGGCCTTCCGGGCCTGCCGGTTGCCCATGGGCGCGGGGCTGGGCGGTCTGGTGCAGCAGACCGGCATGCCCTACTGCACCCCGGACTACTTCGCCGATCAGCGTTTCCACCACACCTCCGGAATCGACGACGCGGTCCGCGACGAGGGCATCGTGGCCATCCTCGGGGTGCCGATGAAGCTGGGCGAGCGGGTGATCGGCGTGCTGTTCGCCTCGCATCGCGATGCCCGCCCGTACGCGCCGGAGGAGATCGCGCTGCTGTCCTCGCTGGCCGCGCACGCCACCATCGCCCTGGACTCGGCGCGGCTGCTCACCGAAACCCGCACGGCGCTGGCCGAATTGAGTGCGGCGAACGAGGCCATGCACGCCCACTACAACACCGTGGACCGGGCCGCGCGGGCCCACGACCGGATGACCGATGTGGTGGTGCGCGGCGGCGGCGTGGACGATGTCGCCGCGGTCGCCGCCGATATCCTCGGCGGCGCGCTGCTGGTGCTCGACGCCGACGGCCGCCGGATCGGGCTGGCCGAGGCACCCGACGGCGGCCCGCACCGGGAACTCGACGACCATCCGCTGCTGACCGAGATCACCTCCGCCGCAGCGCAACTCGGGCGCACCGCGCAGCTGAAGGAGCTCTGGGCCGCGCCCGGCGGTGCGGGCGCCGAACCGCTGTGCACGCTGGTGCTGCACCATCCGGACCCGCTGTCCTCCTCCGATCAGCGCATTCTGGAACGCGCGGCGCTGGTCACCGCGCTGCTGTTGCTGTTCCGCCGCAGCATCGCCGAGGCCGAGGGCCGGGTGCGCGGCGAGCTGCTCGACGATCTGCTGGCCGGGCGGGTCGCCGATCGCGCGACCCTGGAGAACCGCGCCGCCCTGCTGGGCATCGATCTTGGGCGACCCCATGTGTTGGTCGTGGTCGATCACGGTGAGCATCGCCGGATGGCCACCTGGACTACGGGTTACGGCATGTCGCACCACGGGCTGGCGGCGACGCGAGGTGAGCACACCGTGCTGTTGCTGCCCGGCGCGGATGCCGCCGCCACCGCCGATCTCCTCGGCCGGGAATTGGCGGCGGCGCTCGGCGCCCGCGCCACGGTCGCGGGTGCGGGACCGGTCGAGTTGCCCACCGCCGCCGAGGCCGCCTACCGCGAGGCCGTGCGCTGCGTCCGGGTGCTGCACGCGCTTGGCCGCACCGGATCCTCCTCCAGCGCGGCCGATCTGGGCTTTGTCGGCCTGCTGATCAGCGATGACGCCGACGCGCCCGGTTTCCTGGACCGGACCCTCGGGCCGGTCGTCGAATACGATCGCCGCCGCCGCACCGAGCTCGTCCACACCCTGGAGACCTATTTCGCCAACGGCTGCAGTCTCAGTGGCAGCGCCAAACAGCTGCACGTGCACGTGAATACGGTGACCCAGCGCCTGGACCGGATCGCCGGATTGCTCGGTGAGGGCTGGCAGCATCCCGATCGCGCGCTGGAGATCCAGCTGGCCCTGCGCCTGCACCGGCTCCGCGAATCCGCCGTGTTCACCGGCTGATTCGCAGGTCCTCGGCGGCTAGCCCGGCGGGAGCAGCACGTCGTTGAGGGTGACCAGCTGCAGGTTTCGCTCCCGGATGATGTCCAGGAGCTGGTCGTAGATGTGGGTGACCGTCGGCCGGTTGGCGTGCCCGATCACGATGGACTGGGCGCGGAACCACTGCCGCGCGGCATTCAGCAGCAGGTCCTCGTTGATCACCGCGCTCGTGTCGCTCAGACTGCCGTACCACATGGTCGGGACGGTGTAGCCGCAGTCGGCGGCGACCGCGTCCACGCCGCCATTGTGGCGGCCGAAGGGCGGCCGGTAGTACGGGGTGCCGTCGGTGCCGTACTGGTTCCAGAGGAAGTCCTTGCACCGGTTCAGCTGGTCGGCGATAGCGCCGCCGGAGAGCCGGGTCAGGTCCGGATGGTCCCAGGTGTGGTTGCCCAGCTGGATCTGGCCGGAATCGACCAGGGGCCGCAGCACATCCCGGTGCTCGAGCCAGCCGGGGTAGTACGCGGTCACGAAGAAGGTGAGCCGCGCCCCCGAGTTCCGGGCGAAATCGATGAACCCCCGGATAGTTTCGGAGCTGGCCCCGTCATCGATGGTGAGCGCCATGTGGTTTCCGTCGCCGGGCAGCGCGTTGATCGTGCCCGGCCCGATCGGCGTCTTGGGTCCGAAATTCGGCGGCAATATCTGCGGCAGCCCCGGAATCTGCGGCAGTCCCGGGATTTGCGGAATGATGCCGGAGGATCCGGTGTCGAAGGGGAAGTCGGCGCGGGATTCCCCGGTGCCCAGCAGCGTGGCGGCCGTTCCCGCCGCCAGCATTGTCAGCAGCGCTCGCCTGTCCATGTCGAACCTCATTCCCTCATCTCCGGCACCGCTGCCGGAAAGTCCACTCCCCAAACCGGTCCCGGCTACGCGGGCGACACCAGCACGTCGTTGAGCGTCACCAGTGACAGCTTGCGCTCGCGGATGATGTCGACCAACCGGCCGTAGCAGTGCGTGACCGGGGGATGGTTGGCGTGCCCGATGACGATGGCCTGCGCGTTGAAATACTTTCGCGCGCACTCGATCAGATAGTCCTCGGTGATCACACCGGAGTCGGACAGCGAGCCGTACCACATGGTGGGGACCGTGTACCCGAGTTCCGCCGCCACCTTGTCGACCGTAGCATCGTGGCGGCCGAACGGGGGCCGGAAATACGGCGTCCCATCCACCCCGAAGTTGTTGTGCAGAAACGCCTTTGCCTTGCTCAGCTGCGCGGACACCTCGCTCGCGGACAGCTTCAGCAGGTCCGGGTGGTCCCAGGTGTGATTGCCCAGCTGGATCTGGCCGGACTCCACCAGCGGCCGCAACTCGGCGCGATGGGCGGTCCAGGAGTCGTAATAGGCGGTGACGAAGAATGTGAACCGCGCCCCGGTGTCCTTCGCGAATTTGATGTACGCGCCGACCACTTCCGAACTGGCGCCGTCATCGACGGTGAGCGCCAAATTGCTGCCGGTCCCCGGCAGCGCGGTTATGGTCCCGGCCGGAATCGCGTGCTTGGCCGCCGCCGCGGGTGGCGGCAGGGTCTGCGCCTGAGCGGCCGCCGAGGTCGCGGTCGTCGGTACCGGTCCGCTGATCCGGGGGGTGACCTTGTGAGGGGAGGGGTCGGAGGAGCAGCCCGTGAGGGCCGTCGCAGTACCCGCGGCGAGCAATGCGAGCAACTGTCGTCTATCCATACGTGTCAATCACTCCGAGATATATATCTTTGCGCCGTGCCTCCCTCGCAGGGCGCATCCTTTATATCCAGGAGTCGTGAACTGAACACGAAATCTGTGCGAAATGATTTGAATTCAGCGGAGAAATTAAGGCTACTCTCAGCGTGCTATCGGACGCAGCACGATCTCGGTAGGATGCGCGTCCCGCGGCGTCTCGACGGCATTGCGCACCGCCCGTGCGACGGTCTCGGCGGTGAGGAATTCGCGCGGGTCGTACTCGCACCCCTCCCCCGCGATGATCTCGCGCTGCATGTCGGTGTCGATGCGGCCCGGATGTACCGATGTGACACGGAGTTCGGGCTCCTCGAGCCGCAGCGCGTCCCCGAAGGCCCGCAGCCCGAACTTGCTCGCCGCGTACACGCCCCACCCCGCGTTGGCGCGCAAACCCGCACCCGAATTGATCAGCACCACATGGCCTTTGGCGGCGCGCAGCGCGGGCAGCAACAATCTGGTCAACTCCGCGACCGCGATCAGGTTGCCTTCCAACGTATTCCGCCACTGCGCCACCGACGAATCGGCTATCGTTCCCAGGTCGGCGATTCCGGCATTGTGAACCAGCACATCCAGTCGTTCGATGTCCGCCACCGCGCCCGCCACCGCGGCGTAGTCGGTGAGGTCGACCGGCCATCCGGCGCTGTCCGGCAGCTCACGCAGGATCGGCCCGAGGGCCTCCGGCGTGCGCGCGCCCAGCAGCAGCCGATGCGTGGGGGCCAGTTCCCGCGCGATGGCCGCGCCGAGCCCCCGGCTGGCCCCGGTGATCAGCGCGGTGGGGCGGTCGATGCTGGTCTTCGCGGAATTCGCCATGGATTCACCGTAACCGCGTGCCCCGCGCCTGCGATGCTCCGGTCGGGCACACCACCGCTAGCTGATTCACGAGTAAGGCGAACGAAGTGCAATCTGGCGACCAGGAGTCATCCTCCAGCCAACCAGCGCGGGCCATAACCTACGCCGTGCCGTCCAGCAACCCCGGCGGGCCACCGCCCCATCGCGCATACCTGCGGGTTCCGGCGCAGAATAGGGCGATGTCCCACCCCGGTTTCACGCCCACCCAGCTCGCGGCCCGCGCGGCCTATCTGCTGCGCGGCAACGACCTGGGCACCATGACCAGTGCCGCGCCCAAGCTGTATCCGCACATGTGGAGCTGGGACGCGGCCTTCGTGGCGGTCGGCCTGGCGCCGTTGAGCGTGGAGCGGGCGGCCCTCGAACTCGACACCCTGCTCTCGGCGCAGTGGCGCAACGGGATGATCCCGCACATCGTCTTCGCCAATGGCGTGGACGGGTACTTCCCCGGGCCCGCCCGCTGGGAGTGCCGCCGCCTGGCCGCCGACGCGCCGGACGGTCCCGACACCTCCGGCATCACCCAGCCGCCCGTGCATGCCATTGCGGTGCAACGGATCCTGGACCACTCGCGCCGCCACGGCCGCAGCACCCGCGCGGTGGCCGAGGACTTCCTGAACCGGCGCTGGCCCGATCTCATGCGCTGGCACCGCTGGCTGGCCTACGCCCGCGACCCCAAGCAGCACGGCCGCATCACGCTGTACCACGGCTGGGAATCGGGCATGGACAACTCGCCGCGCTGGGATCGCGCCTACGAGAACGTGATTCCCGGCCCGGACCTGCCGCCCTACGAGCGCGCCGACACGCAGGTGGTGGGCGATCCCACGCAGCGGCCCTCGGATCGCGAGTACGACCGCTACCTGTGGCTGGTCGAGCAGATGCGCCGGGCCGGCTACGACGACTACCAGCTGGCCTCGACCATGAGCTTTGCCGTCGAGGACGTGTTCGTCACCGCCATCTTCGCGCTGGCCTGCGATGTGCTGGCCAATATCGGCGAGGACTACAAGCAGCCGCACGCGGACGTACGCGAGCTCTACGAGTGGGCCGACTACTTCCGCTCGGGTGTGGTCGCGACGACGGACGCGCGCTCGGGCGTGGCCCGCGATTACGATGTGCGCGCGGAGAAGTGGATCGAGACCGAGACTCTCGCCTCCTTCGCACCGCTGCTGTGCGGCGGCCTGCCGCGCGACGCGGAGCGGCGGCTGCTGCGGCTGTTCGAGGGGCCGCGCTGGTGCGGACATCCGGATCTGCGCTACGCGCTGCCACCCTCGACCTCGCCGGTGGCGCGGGACTTCCGCTCCCGGGAGTACTGGCGCGGGCCGGTGTGGCCGGTGATCAGCTGGCTGTTCTCCTGGGTGTTCGCGCGGCGCGGCTGGGCCGAGCGCTCGTTCATGCTGCGCGCCGAGGGGTTGCGGCAGGCCAGCGACGGCAGCTTCGCCGAGTACTACGAACCCTTCACCGGCGAGCCGCTGGGCAGCATGCAGCAGTCCTGGACGGCGGCATCGGTGCTGGACTGGCTGGGTTGAGCGGGCGCCGAACCGGATTCGAGCTAACGATTGGCGAACATCACAGCCGCGCTTTCACGGCTATAGAGACTGGTCGGCCTAGTCTTTTCCGGCATGACCGGACGAAGCCTGATGAAAGTGGTAGTTACCGCGACCGCTGGCATTCTCTTGGCAACCCCAGCCGGGGTGGCGAGCGCCGATATCCAGGGCCCGGATGTGGCCTCGTATCAGCACCCCGGCGGCAGCGGCATCAACTGGTTCGGCGTGCGCGCGGCCGGATACCAGTTCGCCATGCTCAAGGCGACCGAGGCGCTCGACTACGTGAACCCCTATTTCGTGCAGGACAGCCTGGCCATGCGGGTGGCTGGAGTCGCCCGGGGCACATACCATTTCGCGCGCCCGAACCTGCCGCCCGAACTCCAGGCCGCCTTCTATTCGGCCATGGTGCTGGGCCAGAACGGCCTGCTGGACCTGCCGCCGGTGCTGGATCTCGAGGATTCCGGCGGGCTGCCGCCGGACGCCCTCATCGACTGGACGCACCGGTATCTGAATACCGTGCAGGCCATGACCGGTCGCCGTCCGATCATCTACACCTATCCGCGCTTCTGGCGGACGGCCATGGCCGATACCAATCAGTTCACCTCGTACCCGCTGTGGATCGCCGACTACCGCGGCAATGACCAGCCCGAGGTCCCCGGCGGGTGGCCCGCCTGGACCTTCTGGCAGACCACCGATTCCGGGTCGATCAACGGCATCGCCGCGGGCGTGGACCTCAACGTCTACAGCGGTGCCCAGGGCGATTTCGCCGGCTACGCCAATATGCCGTTCAGCGGCAGCGGCAGTGGGCGCGGCAGCAGCTAGAGCACCTGGGAGAGGAACTGGCGCAGGCGCGGTGTTTCCGCGCTGTCGAAAAGCTGTTCCGGTGTGCCGGTTTCGATGACCTGACCGTGATCCATGAACACGACCTTGTCCGAAACCGAACGGGCGAAGCCCATTTCGTGGGTCACCACGACCATCGACATGCCACCCTTGGCAAGCTCGGCCATGAGGGCGAGTACGCCCTTGACGAGCTCGGGGTCCAATGCCGAGGTGGCCTCGTCGAAGAACATGATGTCCGGCTTCATGGCCAGCGCCCGCGCGATGGCCACGCGCTGCTGCTGCCCGCCGGACAGATTGGCCGGGCGCGCATCCGCCTTCCCTGCCAGCCCCACCGCCTCCAGCTGCTGCACCGCCAGCGTGCGCGCCTGCTCCTTGGACAGCCCGTGCAGCTTGCGCGGGCCGAGCGCGACATTGTCCGCCACCGTCATGTGCGGGAACAGGTTGAAGTGCTGGAACACCATGCCGATGCGCTGGCGCAGCCGGTCCGGGTTCTCGGCCAGCACCGATTTCCCGTCCAGCAGGATGTCGCCGGCATCGGGTTCGTGCAGCCGGTTGAGCACCCGCAGCAGCGTGGACTTGCCCGAGCCGGAGGGGCCGATCACCGTGGTGGTCTTGCCCGCGTCCACGTGCACGTCCACACCGCGCAGAATCTCGTTGCGGCCCAGCGTCAATCGCAGGCCGGTGCCGGTGAGGGAGGCACTCATGCTCCACGCCCTTCCGTGATGACGGCCTGTTCGACCGGGTCCTCTGGCGCCGGCGGGCGACCGTCGCGCATGCGCTTGTCGATGTAGTTGACCAGGTGCGTGAGCGGCACCGTCAGCAGCAGGTACACCAGGCCCGCCGCCACCAGCGGCGACAGATTCCCGGTCTGCGCGTTGAGATCCCGGCCCACCGCGAACAGTTCGCGCTGGCTGGCCAGCAGGCCAAGGAAGTAGATCAGCGAGGAATCCTTGATGAGCGCGATGAACTGGTTCATCAGCGCGGGCAGCACCCGGCGCACGCCCTGCGGGATGACCACCAGCGCCATGGCCCGGTGATAGCCGAATCCGATGGCGCGCGCGGCCTCCAGCTGCCCGGGCTCCACCGACTGGATGCCGGAGCGGAAGATCTCACCGATATAGGCCGACGCCAGCAGCGCCAGCGCCACCGCGCCCAGCCAGTACGGGTTGTTGCCGGTGAGGTTCTTGACCACCGGTCCCACGCCCAGGCCGATGATCAGGATGATCACCACGGCGGGCAGGCCGCGGAAGATATCGGTGTAAATCCGTGCGGGCCAGCGCAACCAGCGCGTCCGGGAGATGCCCGCCACCGCGAGCAGCATGCCGATCACGGTGCCGAGGATGCCCGAAACCAGCGCCAGGATCAGGGTATTGGGCAGACCGGTCTTGAACAGGTCCGGGAAGGCCTTGCGGTACAACGACCAGTCGAAGAACGTGTCCTTCAGCTGCCGCAGTGTGGATTTCGGCGCGACCGCGCTGTTGTCGGTCTTGTTGCCCGCGTTCTCGGCCGCGATCTTGTCGAAGTCCGGCAGCTGCGGCATCGGGGCGGCCTTGGAACCGGGCTTCCAGCCCGGCGGCAGCTCACGCGGCACCCAGTTCTCGTAGAGCTTGGCGTAGGTGCCGTCGGCGATCACCGCGTCCAGCCCGGCATTGAGGGCGTCGGTCAGCGGCTGATTGCCCTTGCGCACCGCCCAGGCGGTGAAGTTGTTGACGCTGAAGGTGTTCTGCACGATCGAGGTCGGATCGCCCGGCTTGATGGCGCCGATGGCCTGCTGCGAGGGCGCCACCCAGGCGTCGATCTGGCCGGACTTCAGATTGGCGTAGGCGGTGTTGTAGTCGGGGAACTTCACCGGATCCAGGTGCAGTTCGTTGACCACGTACTCGTCCTGCACGGTGCCCTGCACGACGCCGACCCGATTGCCGCGGTGCAGATCCGAGAAGCCCTTGATGGCACTGCCGTTCGGCACCACCAGCGAGAAGTAGCCGAAGTCGTAGCCGTTGGTGAAGTCCACCAGCTGCCGCCGCGCGTCGGTGGTGGTGATGCTCGAGGAGCCCACATCGAAGCGGTTGTTGGCGACCTGGGCCAGCAGGCCCGCGAACTCGGTGCCGGTGAACTCCACCTGCAGGCCGAGTTTCGCGCCGATCGCCTTCAGCAGCTCGTTGTCGAAGCCGGTGAACACGCCCTTGGAGTTGACGCAGATGCTCGGCGGCGCGTCCGAGAGCGTGCCCACGCTCAGCTTGCCGGGCGTGAGCAGGCCCAGCTTGGCGATGTCGATCTTGTCCAGCGGAACGGTGGTGGCGGTGGTGAACCGGTCCGCCCCCGCGTTCTGCTGCCCGGACGCCAGATTGGTCGGCGCGGCGCTCGCCGCGGCCAGACCCGGTGGAGAACACAGATCGCGATCGTCGGCCGCGGCCCCGCCGGCACCGAGGGTGACGGTACCGAGCAGGCCGATCAGCAAAACTCCCGCGAATGCCAGCCATCGACGCCGTGGCGCGACCGGGCGCAAGGAAACCATGACAAACCACCCTAGTGGGGGCGGTTCGTCAATCCAGAGTTACCCTCACGCCGATTGCTCGTTGTGCCGGTCGCGCCAGGCCACCGCCTCCAGGACGCGGCTCAGGTCGTAGTCGGGTCCGCCGGTGCCGACGGTGAACAGGGTCACCCCGGCGTTCGCGTAATCCTCGACCTGGTCGAGGCCCGGCCAGGCCACCGACTTCTCGATCGCCGCCGCGTCCGTGCCGACCTCGGCGCAGTGCGCGCCCAGAATGCCGATCTTGCGCTGCAACACCTCGATGTCCGAGAAGCTGTGCCAGATGTCGGCGTACTGGGCGACCAGCCGCAGCGTCTTCTTCTCGCCACCGCCGCCGATCAGGATGGGGATATCGCGCACCGGCGGCGGATTCAGCTTGGCCAGCCGGTCGGCGATGCGGGCCATGGCGTCCTTAAGCCCCGCGAGACGGCTTCCGGCCGTACCGAATTCGTAGCCGTACTGGTCGTAGTCCTTCTCGAACCAGCCCGCGCCGATACCGAGGATCAGCCGCCCGCCACTGATGTGATCCACGGTCCGCGCCATATCGGCCAGCAGATCCGGATTCCGGTACCCGCCACCGGTGACCAGCGCCCCGATCTCCACCCGCTCGGTCTGCTCGGCGATCGCGCCCAACATGGTCCAGCACTCGAAATGCGCGCCCTCGGGATCCCCGTACAGCGGATAGAAGTGGTCCCAGTTGAAGACGATGTCCACCCCGGCGTCCTCGCATCGCCGCACCGCGTCCCTGATCAATCCGTAGTCGGGCGCGTGCTGTGGCTGTAGCTGGACTCCGATACGAACGCTCATGGGTGCTCCCTGGTCTCGGTGATCCCCGTGTGGTCTCAATGATCACTGCGCCCCATTCTGCCCCTCGGCTAAGCTCCGGGCCGACCCTCTACAACGGATCGTCCGGCACGTTCCTGCCGGTGAAGGGAAGTGTTAAACCGTGGCAACGGTGACTTTCGACCAGGCCACCCGCCTGTACCCGGGCGCGACCACCCCCGCCGTCGACGCGCTGAACCTGGAGATCGCCGACGGCGAATTCCTGGTTCTCGTCGGCCCGTCGGGCTGTGGCAAATCCACCTCGCTGCGCATGCTCGCGGGCCTGGAGGAGGTGAGCGACGGCCGAATCCTGATCGGGGACAAGGACGTCACGAAGGCCGAACCCAAGGAACGCGATATCGCCATGGTGTTCCAGAACTACGCGCTCTACCCGCACATGAGCGTCGCGGAGAACATGGGCTTCGCGCTCAAGATGGCCAAGGTGTCCAAGGAGGAGCGCCAACAGCGCGTCCTGGAAGCGGCCAAGCTGCTCGACCTCGAGCCGTACCTGGACCGCAAGCCCAAGGCGCTGTCCGGCGGTCAGCGCCAGCGCGTGGCCATGGGCCGCGCCATCGTGCGCCAGCCGCAGGTCTTCCTCATGGACGAGCCGCTGTCCAACCTGGACGCCAAGCTGCGCGTGCAGACCCGCACCCAGATCGCGCAGCTGCAGCGCCGGCTCGGCACCACCACCGTCTACGTCACCCACGACCAGGTCGAGGCCATGACCATGGGCGACCGGGTGGCGGTGCTCAAGGACGGGCTGCTGCAGCAGTGCGCCTCACCGCGCGACCTGTACCGGAACCCGGCCAACCTGTTCGTCGCGGGCTTCATGGGCTCCCCGGCCATGAACCTGTTCACGCTGCCGGTCGCCAACGGCATCGTCACCCTCGGCGGCTGCCCGCTGCCGCTGCCGCGCTCGGTGGACGCGGCCACCGGCGGCAGCGTCGTGGTCGGCATCCGGCCCGAGCATCTGGAGGCGGTCGGCGACGGCGCGGGCATCGGCATGGAGGTGGACGTGGTCGAGGAGCTGGGCTCCGACGCCTACATCTACGGCCGCACCCTCGGTGACGGGGAAACCATTGTGGCGCGCGCGGATTGGCGCAACCCGCCCGCCAAGGGCACCCGATTGGCGCTGGTCGCGGACACGGATCACACGTACTTCTTCCACCCCGAAGACGGGCGTCGCCTGAACTGACGGGCGAATCTCACGAATGGCGGCGGTGCTTCCGCCGCCATTCGTCGTTCACGCGGACCCGCAGATTCTCCAGGGACACTTGATTTCCCGACGCGCTGCGGAGTTCGACCCGCACCGGCTCACCGGTCGAGTCCTCGAGCCGCTCCAGGGGCGCGGTGCCGTCCTGCAGGTACTTGTCCCCCCACTGCCACAGCGCGACCACGGCGGGCAGCAGATCCAAACCCATTGGGGTGAGCACGTATTCGTGCCGGGTGCGCTTGCCCTCTTCCTGATACGGCCGCTTCTCGAGCAGCCCGGCCTCGACGAGTTTGCGCAGGGCCGTCGAGGCGGCGGCGTCGGTGATCCCGACCCGCGCGGCGAATCCGTCGAACCGTGTCGTCCCGTAGTACGCCTCGCGCAGCATGAGCACCGCCGAGCGGGTGCCGACGATGTCCATCGCCTTGGCTATCGAGCAGTCCTCGGGTTTCCACGCGCTCAGGTCGCTGAGCTTTCCTTCCATCACGGCCGACATGGCGTACATCATACAGATGCTGACTTGCCCCCACTATGGCCAGCTCCTACGCTGGCTATAGAGCAACGAAGCCAGCTGCTGGAAGGAACGTCATGAGAGACGCAGTCATCGTCGAAGCGGTCCGCACACCGATCGGCAAGGGGAAGGCGACCGGCGCGTTGCACGGCGTCCATCCCGCCGATCTGCTCGCCCACAGCCTGCGGGAGGTGGTGCGGCGCACCGAGATCGATCCGGCGCTGATCGACGATGTGATCGGCGGCGTGGTCACCCAGGTCGGCGAGCAGGGCTCGAACCTGACCCGGCGCGCGGCCCTGGCCGCCGGGTATCCGGAATCGGTGCCGGCCACCACGGTGGACCGGCAGTGCGGCAGCAGCCAGCAGGCCATCCACTTCGCCGCGCAGGGCGTCATCGCCGGGGCCTACGACATCGTGGTGGCCGCGGGCGTGGAGTCCATGAGCCGGGTTCCCATGGGGGCCAACCTGATCGGGGCCGAGGACATCGCCGGGGTCGGCTTCGCCGAACGCTATCCCGAGGGACTGGTGCCGCAGGGCATCAGCGCCGAGCTCATCGCCGCCAAGTGGGGGCTGAGCCGCACCCAGCTCGACGAGTTCGCGCTGGCCAGCCACGAAAAGGCCGCACGCGCAACCAAGGACGGCGCCTTCGAGGCCCAGATCGCCCCCTATGGCGGGCTCTCGTACGACGAGGGCATTCGGGTCGGCAGCACCCTGGAAACCCTGGCCGGATTGCGTCCCGCCTACTACGACGAGGCCATGGCGGCGCGCTTCCCGCAGATCGGCTGGAACATCACCGCCGCCAATGCCAGCCAGATCAATGACGGCAGCGCCGCGACGCTCATCATGACCAGCGAACGCGCCGCCCAGCTCGGGCTGCGCCCGCTGGCCCGGCTGCACAGCTTCGCGGTGGCGGGCGACGATCCGCTGCTCATGCTGACCGCCGTCATCCCCGCGACCCGAAAGGTATTGCGCCGAGCCGGACTCGACCTCGCCGACATCGACCTATTCGAGGTCAACGAGGCGTTCTCCTCGGTGGTCCTGGCCTGGGCCCGGGAGACCGGAGCCGACCTGTCGAAGGTGAACGTCAACGGCGGCGCCATCGCCCTGGGCCACCCGCTCGGTGCGTCCGGAGCCCGCCTGTCCACCACCCTCGTCCACGCCATGCACGACCGCGGCGCCCGCTACGGCCTGCAAACCATGTGCGAGGCAGGCGGATTGGCCAACGCCACCATCTACGAACGCCTCTGATCCACGCGCGGCCGCGCTAGGACATCACGACTATCGCGGTCAGCAGACCGAGGACCCACGCCTCCGCCAGCAGCGGGAACGCCACCAATGCGGTGGACCACGCGCGCTGGCGGAGGTACATGGCGTGGAGCGTCCACAGCGGAACCACCATGAGCGTCAGGGCGATTCCCGCCCAGGCCACGGCGTAGGCCGGGGCGAGCCTGCGGGTATCGGCCGTGGCCGGGAACATGCGCGCGTACTCCGGCACGAAACCCGCCACCGCCCAGGCCGCCGCGCACGCCGCGACGTAGATCAACACGGTGACAAGGAAATCCGCGACCGTGATCGGCGGCCGCCTCCATCCGGCCACCGTTCCAGCATGCCAATCTCCGGGTGCGCGATCAATTGATCGCGGTCGCCACCAGAATGTGCCCGGCGCCGCCCGCGACGGCGATGAGCGGCAACGCGATTGCGGTCCAGATCCAGGCCCGCCGCCCCGTCATGGCCGCCACCGACGCCAGCACCATCGCACCCACCAGCGCCAGGAACATCCCGCCGCCACCGATCAGCAACCCCCACAACGCCGAAGCGGGCGGCCGGATCACCACGCACTGCACCGAGAAGTCCTTCTTCGCGGTACACCGGTTGTGCACCAGATCGAACAACTTCGCGAACAGGTCATAGGCCCACGCGAACGCCACGGCCACACCCACCAGATACAACCCCGCCGACACCGCGACATCCTTGCGCCGCACCGGCTTCCGCTCCCCCACCGCCTTCGGCAACGCCGCAGCAGCCGCCTCCGCGGGCGGGAGCTTCGACGGCATGGTCAGCTGGTCGTCCTCCACCGGCGGCGGACTCCCGGCCCCCGCGTTCCCGGGCTGCCAACCACCCTGCGGCTGTGGGTGTGAGGGACCGCCGGAGGGGTACGGGTCCGCGCCACCTCCGCTCGGCCGCGGCGCGCCGGGCCACCCACTGGGTGGCGCGGGCGGCACGGGTGGAGGCGGAGCCTGGCGGCCGCCCTTGGGCAGGGTCGGCCCCGCCGTATCGACCGGGCCGCGCCGGGGCGCACCGGGCGGACCGCTCGGCGGCTGGGGAGGCGTTGGGGGCGGCGGACTCTGGCGACCGCCCTTCGGCAGGGTCGGACCCGCCGCAT
>NZ_BAAFGR010000130.1:0-23454 GCF_041154655.1 Nocardia sp. JMUB6875 | reverse complement strand
GCGGATATCCCGTGTGGCTCAGTTGGGTGTTGGCGTTGATGCCGGTGTGGTCGTGCGGGTTGCTGACGACACCGGTGTTCATCCTGCTGGCGTGGCGGGCGCGGTCGGGGCGGTTGGCGCTGGCGGCGCTGGGGTACATGGTGGCGCGCGGGGTGGCGCACTCGTCCAAGGACTCGCATCCGGTGCTGTTCTTCTGCGCGTGGACGGTGCTGGTCGTCGTCGGCGGGGTGCATTCGATTCGGTTGCGGCCGTTGTGGACACAGCCCGCGGGGCGGGCGCGGGTGCCGGAACCGACTGCGCCGGAATCGATCTCGCCGGTGAGCGTTTCACAGTCGCCCGTGAGCGTTTCGCACCTGCCACCGGAGGTGACGCCGGAGCCCAAGGGCGCGAGCCCGGAGCCGCGGGCTGACTACGGGCGGGTGCTCGACGAGATCGATCGGCTGGTCGAGGACAGCATGCGCGATGGCGAGCCGCGGGTCGGCTACAGCTATGGCGATCCGACGTTTCCCGAGTGCCCCAATCCGTACTGCGAGGAACCGTGGCACGGTCTGGCCATCACCGCACGAATGCGGTGGATGCGCTGGCGCGGCGTGGTGGATGTGGACTACGCCTACGGTGCCGATGACAGCCCGGTGTTGTGCCCGGGATCGCTGCATACCGGTGAATGGCCGCTGCCGCCGGCGGAATTCGATGAGATCGACGACGAAGACGAGGAGGAATACGACGAGGAAGCGGATGCCGAGCCGGCCGACCCGGTCGATCCGCGACTGCAACGCGCCGAGCAGATGTGGGCGGCGGTCACCCACCCCATGACCTGCGTGTGGGGCGCGTCCATCGTGCTGGGCCTGGTCTCGATCTTCGCGAGTCCGCTCTGGTGGCGTTGGCTCACCCCGGTGATCGGCGTCGCGTCCCTGTTCGGTCTGTGGTGGCTCTACGCCTACCAACGGCGCGCCCTGCCTCCGGGAGAGCTGCGGCGCAGACTCCGGGCCCGGCCGGAAGCGGTTGCGGCACTGGTGCTCACAGTGATCGCGGCGTGGCTGCCCGCGGTCTGGGTGTGGCGGACCCCGATCCGTGATCGCCACGATGCCCTGGTCGCCTTCCAGATGGTTCTGGTGACGTGCGCGGTGGCGGCGGTGCTGCACGCCGTCGTGCATCTGGGCCGGATACGCCCGGTCTGGCGTGATGTGCTCGATGGCGAACCGCCGCTGGATCTTTCCAAGCACGCGGTGAATCTGTTCGTCTTCGGCTTCTTCTGGGCGGTGCTGGGCATCGCGCCGATGCTGCTGGTGGCCGCGCTGGCGGACCGGTTGGGCGGGCAGCGATCGGCGGTGTGGCTGGTGTTCGCGGTGATCCTCATCGCGAGCCTGGCGTATCTGGTCGAGGCGTTGCTCGTGGCGTTGTGGACGCGCGAACTCGGTGAGGTGCTGCTGTATTCGCTGTTCGTGCTGGCGGCCGGGGCGGCGCTGTGGTGGATGCTGGATCTGCTCGCGGGCGCCCCGATGCGGCTCTGAGCGGACCTCAGTCGGGGCGCGGTGCGGATTCCATCGGTTTGCCCGCGTCCCGCCAGGCCGTGATACCGCCCGCGAGGCTGCGCGCGTCGTAGCCGGAGCGGCGGGCCAGCGCGGCGAAGCGCAGGGAGATCTCGCCGACCGGACAGACGAAAACGACCGGGCGCGAACGGGAGAACGGGATGCCCTGGACGAGCATGTCGTCGAGTTGGTCGTCGCGAATGTTCAGGGCGCCGGGGATGTGGGCGATGCGGTAGGCCATGGCGCCCCGGGTGTCGACGATCGTCGGACGCGAATTCTGGTCCAGAGACTCCAGAGCGTCGGGGGACAAGGTTGGGGTAGCGGACAATTCGGACGGCGTCGGGGCGGGTGCGCGGCCGGGTTTGCCGAAAAGTTCCGGACGGCGTTTGCGGATATAAGACAGGTACGGTTCGAGCCGGTCGCAGACGATGAAGACCGCCACCAGGGGATCTGCTTGGGGTTCCAGGGTTTTCAGGTGGTCCAGGGCGGCGGCGTAGGTGGCGCCGCTGGTGGGCCCCGCCAGTACGCCGTGGCCGGTGGCCAGCTGCATCGTCGCATCGACCGCGCGCGTGGACTCGATCGCGACGATGCGGTCGTAGAAGTCCGGCTGGAACAGGCCCACATCCCACATCTCGGTTTCCGACCGGATGCCGGGGATGAAGTCGCTGCGCTCGGAGACTACCGCGATGGTCTTGAGCTCCGGATTGTGTTTGCGCAGAAACGTTGCCGTGCCCCGGGTGGAGCCGGTGGTGCCCAGGCCGCCGATCAGGTAATCGACGCGGGTGATGCCGTCACGGGCCAGGTCCTCGTGGATCTCGCGGCCGGTGCCCTGATAGTGGGCCTCGATATTCTTCTCGCTGGTGTACTGCGAGGGGTGATACCAGGCGCCGGGGGTGCGGGCCATGGTGGATTCGATGACCGAGTAGACGTCGTTGGGCGCGGTCGGATCCGGGCATTCGGACAGCCCGGGTAGCTCCTCGATATCGGTGCCCAACAGCTGCAACAGCTCTCGCACCTCGGCGACCTTGATGCGATTGGTGACCGCCCGCAGCCCGATCCCGTGCATGGCCGCGAGAATCCGCAGCGCCTTGGCGGTATTGCCGCTCGACGCCTCGATGAAGGTCTGCTTGCGGGCGACGATGTCATCGAGATCGTCGCGGATCATGCCCCACGCCACCCGGTCCTTGACCGACCCGAACGGGTTGTAGGACTCGAGCTTCGCGTAGAGCTCCACGTGCGCGAGCCCGTGCACGGCCGGATCCAGCCGCAGCAGGGGAGTATTGCCGATCAGCTCGGTGATGTGGTCGTAGCGCATCAAGCCACCTCGTGCCGGTAGTCGATGTCGCGGCACACCCGGAAGGCCCCGGACCGTTGCGCCACCGCGAGTTTGGGCGGCACCGCATGCATGGACGCACGCGCTGCCGATAAATCCATGTGATAGGCGGCGGTATTGGGGAACACGAGGAAATCCCCGGGCGCGGGACACCGCGGCAGCCACACCTTGTGATTGGTGATCAGATCCCGCTCCAGGCACAGCCGCCCGGCCAGGAACACCCCCACCGCTCCGGAATTCGCGACCGGACCCGCGGGCACCAGGATCGGATCCACCATCACCTCCTGATCGGCCGGAGTCACGGTGTCGCGGCTCAGATCCAGATTGACCAGCGTGCTGCCATCGCCGGTCTCCTTCACGAATTCCACCCGCGCCACGGTGATTCCGGCGTGATCCACCAGCGCCTTACCCGGCTCCAGCCAGATGTCGAGGAGGTTCTCCGCGGCGATCTGCGCGATGGTGCGACCCCCGTGCGCCTCCAGTCCGGTGTCGAGCAGATCGGCCAGCATCCGCTCGGCATCCACAGTGTTAGCGTATTTGTGAAAAACCGGTGTCCCGTGCACGGCGCCATCCTCGAGATGGAACCCGAAAGTGTTGCCGCCCCAGGTCATCGGCTCCCCGCGACCCAGAAGCGATTCGCGCAGCGCGTGCACGTACGCATCGAACGCATCGGCGTCGGCGGTGAAAACCTGCCGGAATCCGCCCCCGATATTCAGCACCGACGGCGTCAATCCGGCCGCGTACGCCCGCTCGGTCAACACCAGGCAACTCTCCACCGCCCGCACCCGCTCGGCGGGCTCACCGGAATCCAGATGAAACGCGAACCCCCGGAACTCGATCCGCTCCCGCTCGGCCGCCAGCACCTTCAGCACCGCGTCCACCCGATGCAGCGGCACCCCGAACCGGCTCACCGGAGTCCCCGCGAACCCGCTGACCCGCACCAGCACCGGCACCCGCGCCTGCGGCCGGGCCAGTGCCGCAATGCGTTCGAGCTCCCAGAGATTGTCGACATTGATCGTCACCCCGCTGCCCACCAGCTCCCGCACGAACCCCTCACCCTTGGGCCCGGTCACCTCGATTCGTGCTGGCGTGAACCCGGCTCCGACCGCACTGGCCAGTTCCGCCTCCGAGGCCACATCGATGCCCACCCCCGCCGCCTCGGCCGTGGCCACGAACGCCCGCGACTGATTCACCTTGTGCGCGTAGCAGATCCGATACCCGCTCACCCGGCCCGCCAACTGCGTCCGCAACCGCTCCAGGTTCTCGGCGAACACCTGCGGAAACACCAGATGTGCCGGTGACCCGTACTCGGCGACCGCGGCCGCCAGCGCGCCCGGCTCGGCCAGGAACGACCGCACCAGCGCATGCATCTTCGCCGGAAGCCCCGGCGGTGCCGCAGCGGTCATACGGCGGTTTCGCTGGCCGCCGGCGCGGGCGTGACCAGGGTCGGGTTGTAGCCGCTGTCGCGCAGCGCCTCGAAGGCGCGGTGGCGATTGCGGGGGCTGCGGAAATCGGCGATCACCCGCTTGCTGATCAGATCGATCTCGCCGACCGGAACGCTCATCGACTCCAGCACGCCCGTGACGGTGCGGATGCAATGCTTGCAGGTCATGTCGGGCACGTAGAACACGCGGTCCTCGGCACCGAGTTCGGCTGTCTCCGAACCGGTGTCGGCGGGCACCTCGGCGACGCTGACCCGCTCCACGATGCGGGTGAACGCGTCGGTGAACTTGTCGATGACCACCGGCAGGATGCTGTAGTGCTCCCCGTCGAGCTGATGCGGCATGGCCGCCAGGCACGCGGGCCGGGTGCCCGGCGGCAGCAGCGCGTACTGGCGCGAGATCAGATCCAGCTCGTCGTGATACTTCGCGATCGCCTCGGCCACGCTCAAACCCTCGACATGGGTGGCGCGGCGCATGACCCGGTGCGCGTCCTCGATGGTCATATCCTTCATGGCGCGCAGCGTCGCCACCGTCTCGGCCGAATACCGCACGGTCCCATCGGGTTGGGTGGCCAGCGTGACCGCGATCATGCCGCGCCGGTAGCTCGAGGCCTGCAGCTCCCAGAACCAGCGGGTCGCCACCGCGGCGTAGATCCCCGAATCCCGCATCCCCACCGCGAATTCGGCCGGGGTGCGGTACGGCGTCCACCGCGCCAGCAGCGCGTGCTGGGCCAGCGCGCGCCCGGCCGCCTCGATGCCGACCCGGAAGATCTCGAACGGTTCATGATCGGTGGTGGTGCCCTCGAGCACCGCCTCGTCACGCGGGCTCAGCTCCGCCATGCGCTGGGCGAGTGCGGTATCGGCCTGCAGCGCGTGCCACAGTGTCAGCACCGTCTCGCGCATGGCGATCGGCACGATCGGGCCCAGACCACCGGTGTGGAAGTGCCCGGTATTGGGGATGCCGTCGGAATCGGTCCAGGCGATGCGATGGGTCGCACTGGTCACCTGCTCGGCGCGACACGGCCGCATGAACCGCTCCAGATACAGCCGCTGCGACAGCGTCAGATGCGATCCCGGCTCCGGTTGCAATGGCGCGCAACTGTATTCGATGCGCCGCGCCGGCGGCAGCACCACGGGCGCGCCCAGTCCGGGCCGGGCCAGCACCGCCAGCACGCGGGAGGCGGAGCGCCGGTCGTAGCGGGGTTCGGGGCCGTTGACAGTCAAGAGACCTCCTCGGCAATCGTGGCGACACACTCGGTGAACCGGTCGATCTCGTCGAAGGTGTTGTAGACGTGGGTCGAGACCCGCACCGAATCCTCGTCCATCGGCACATCATCGGCGGGCACACAGTGCGCACCGGTGCGCACCAGGAACCCGAGCTCACTGAGGACGAACCCCAGATCGGTGGCGGTGATCCCGTCCAGGGTGAAAGACACGATCCCGTAGCCGGTTTCGCACGGCGCATACGCCGGACCGGGCAGGAACTCCACGCCCGCGATCTCGCGCAGACCCGCGATCAGCCGCTGCGTCAGCGTGCGATTGTGCTCGCTGATCGCGTCCAGACCCAGTTCTTCGAGCACATCCAGCGCCGCGCCGAGTGCGAGAATCCCCGGAATATTGTGGGTGCCACCCTCGAGCAGCTGCGGCATCGACCCGGCCAGCAGCCCCGAATCACCCAGCGCCACCGCGGAATTCCCGCCGGGCAGGAACGGCGTCAGCTCCGCATGCCGCCGGCGTCGGCAGTAGAGCACCCCGGTGCCGGGCGCGCCGAACATCTTGTGCGCGGAAAACACCGCGAAATCGGCGTCCAGGTCCTCGACCCGGACCGGTAGATGCCCGCCGGACTGGCTGCAGTCGAAACACAGCGCGATGTCGGGATCGATCTCCCCGCGCAATTCCTCGAGGGTGGTGAGCGCCCCGAACACGTGATGCAGATGCCCCACGGTGATCAACCGGGTGCGCGGGCTGATCCGCGCGGCCACATCCTCGATATCGGCCTCACCGAGCCGGTTGGCCCGATACGGCACCAGCCGGATGGTCCGCCCGAACCCGCCGAGTAATCGGCGCAGGTGATGCCAGGGATACACATTCGAGGCGTGATCGCGTGGGTTGTAGAGGATCTCGTCCCCGTCGCGCAGATTGGTCAGCGCCCACGACAGCGCCACCGCGTTCAATCCGGCCGTGGACCCGCCGGTGAACACCACCTCGTCGGGGGCGGCCCCGATGAATTCGGCCATCCGCTCGCGCACCTCCTCGAGGCGGCGGGTCAGGCTCGACGCCCACGGATAGGTGCCGCGCCCGGCATTGGCGGTGCGCTCACTGTGATACCGGTGCACCGCGCGGATCACCGGCAGCGGTTTCTGGGTGGTCGACGCCGAATCCAAGTAGATATCGGACGTTTCGCCCAAAGCGGGAAAGAGTCGGCGCACCGGAGGACGCGCCGGTTCCCGGGCGGCGGGCGGCGTGGGTGTAGAGGTCGCGGGTGCGGAGGCGCGCACCGGTGCCCTCCCTCCCAGGAGTTCGCGCTGGACCCTCACCAGCGCTGGACCTTTTCAACGATACGCACAAAAACGCGAGCGCTCGAAGGTTCTCGCGGGCAAGCGGTTTCGTTACCGCACCGAAAGAACGCTCAGCGCTCGGGTCCGCCCGGATTGCACATCGCCGCCACCGTCGCGTCATAGCCCACGGCGGGCCGCCACGGTTCGATGTTCCAGCTGGTCTTGTCCGGCGCGACCACCCGCGCCCACTCCCAATGGCAGCGGAACTGATCGAACATGCCCGGCGTATCGGCCTCGGGCGCCGAGCCCAGCACCTCCTGCCAGGCCCGATCCAGCGCGGCCGGGAAGGTGTCCTTGCGTCCGGCCTGGGTCGGATAGACCCGCAGGCGACGGCCGTCGACCTCGTCGGTCCACTCGGTGTGATCGATGAGCGCCTGATCGGGATAGGGATCCACCGTGGGCACCCCCGCCGCGGCCTGTGCGGTCGGCGACGGCGCCGCGATGGGCGCGGCCGATCCGGTCGGCTGCGGTGCCGCGGTGGTCGGGTGCGGTTCCAGCGTCAGCGAACTCACCACCACCGGAGCCGACTCCTCGGCCGCGCCGCAACCGGTAAGTACCAGTGCCGATACGAGCACGGCCGGGCCACCCGCGAGTTTCCAGCGCCGCCGCATGGCCATCGACCCTTCCCTCCGATCGGTCCCGTCCGGATCCGACGCTACCAGCGGCGATCAGCCGCACACCGAATCCGCAGGGTAATAGGAACTTCAGCGTTCCGGGTTTGCCCCGCGCTGGTGCATTGGCCCAGACAGCCCCTACGATGGCACGCGCAGGGCGGTTCGTGAAAGAGGGGACCGTCCGGCACCCTTGGTACCGGATGGTTGCTGACTGGTAGGGGCTCGATGAACGCCGCGAACGTGAAACTACTTGTGTGGGAGTGCGACAACACCCTGTGGGACGGGGTGGTGTCCGACTCGAGCGCCGGTGCGCTGCGCGCCGACGCCGCGCGCTCGCTGCGCATCCTCAACGAGCGCGGCGTCATGCACGCCATCGCCTCGCGCGGCGAATGGGCCTGGACGGTAGAGCAATTGCGCCGCCACGGGGTGGCCGAGCGCTTCGCCGCCGTCGAGGTCGGCTGGGGCCGCAAGTCCGCGGCCATCAGCCGCATCGCCGAGACCCTGGGCGTGGGCCTGGACCAGGTCGGCTATATCGACGCCGAACCGCTCGAACGCAGCGAGGTCGCCCACGCGTTGCCCCAGGTGCGCTGCTATGCCGCCCGCCACGTGGATGTGCTTGCCGCGCTGCAGGAATTCCGCGCCCCGGTCGGCGACGTCCCGCCCCCGACGTCTCCGATGGCCCACATCCACGCCCGCTGACGCACAGCGCGTCGGCCGCGCTGTCATCGCACGCACTGCCATTTCACGCTCTGCCAGCACACCCTGCCATTGAACGAAAGCGGCCCGCCGATCCGATGATCGGCGGGCCCGCTGTCTTTTCGCTGGTCAGGCGGGCGTGGATTCGGCCCCGCCGCTCCGGATTTCGACGATCGGCAGCACCAGCGCCGCCGGAGCGCTCGCGGGCACCATCGGACGCACAGGTGCAACGGGTGCAATCCGCGCATAGCCCGCGTCCTGCGCCGGGCGGGTGTCGACCTCACCCTTGTTGGGCCACATGGCCGCCGCACGCTCGGCCTGCGCGGTAATGGTCAGCGACGGGTTCACGCCCAGGTTCGCCGACACCGCCGCACCGTCCACCACGCTGAGCGTCGGATACCCGTACACGCGGTGGTAGGCGTCGATGACACCGTGCTCGGCGTCCGCGCCGATCGCCGCGCCGCCCAGGAAGTGCGCGGTCAGCGGGATATTGAACACCTCACCCCAGGAACCGCCCGCGACACCGCCGATCTTGTCGGCCACCGCGCGGGTGACCTGGTTGCCCGCCGGAATCCAGGTCGGATTCGGTTCGCCGTGGCCCTGTTTGGAGGTCAGCTTGCGACCGAAGAGCCCGCGCTTGGTGTAGGTGGTGATCGAATTGTCCAGATGCTGCATGACCAGCGAGATGATGGTCCGCTCGCTCCAGTTCTTCACCGACATGAACTGCACCAGCGTCAGCGGATGCAGCAGCACCGTCCACAGGAAGCGCAGCCAGCGCGGAATCCTGCCGCCGCCGTCGACCATCAGCGTCTGCAGCAGGCCCATCGAATTGGAGCCCTTGCCGTAGCGGACCGGCTCGATGTGGGTGTCGGGCGTCGGGTGGATCGAGGAGGTGATGGCGACACCGCGGGTGAAGTCCACGTCCGGATTCACCTTGCGGGTGGCCGCGCCCACGATGGATTCGGAGTTGGTGCGGGTCAGCACGCCCAGCCGCGCGGACAGCTGCGGCAGTACGCCCTTGTCTCGCATGGCGAACAGCAGCTGCTGGGTGCCGCGGGTGCCGGCGGCGAGCACCACGTGCTTGGCCGTGTAGGTCTTGGGCTGCTTGCGGAACCAGGCGCCGGTGCGTTCGGTCTCCACATCCCAGGTGCCGTCGGGCAGCGGGCGCACGGCGGTGACCGTGGTCATCGGAATCACCTGTGTGCCACCGGCTTCGGCGAGATACAGGTAGTTCTTGACGAGGGTGTTCTTGGCATTGTGGCGGCAGCCGGTCATGCACTCGCCGCATTCGATGCAACCGGTGCGCTCCGGACCCGCGCCGCCGAAGTACGGGTCGGGCACGGTCTTGCCCGGCTCGCCGAAGAACACGCCCACCGGGGTCTGCACGAAGGTGTCACCGCAGCCCATGTCCTCGGCGACCTGCTTGAAGACCTCGTCCGCGGGAGTCATGTGCGGATTGGTGACCACACCGAGCATCTTGCGGGCCTGCTCGTAGTAGGGCATGAGCTCGTCGCGCCAGTCGGTGATGTCGCGCCACTGCGGGTCCTCGAAGAACGGCGTCGGCGGCACATAGAGGGTGTTGGCGTAGTTCAGCGACCCGCCGCCCACACCCGCGCCCGCCAGAATCAGCACATCGCGCAGCGGATGGATGCGCTGAATACCGAAGCAGCCCAACTTCGGAGCCCACAGGAAGTTCTTCAGATCCCAGCTGGTGTCGGGCAGCTGATCGTCGGTGAAGCGCTGACCGGCCTCGAGCACCCCGACCCGGTAACCCTTCTCGGTCAGGCGCAGTGCGCTCACACTGCCGCCGAAACCCGATCCGACGATGAGCACGTCGAAATCGGTGTCGCGTTGGGTCATCAGAACTCCCTTGTCGTCGTCGACAGTGTGGCGGCGGTTACGCTAACGCGGACAGTTGTGGCTGTCAACGTTCGCCGGTTGCGGTATCTATGCTGTTCGCGTGGATCGATACAGCCGCCTGCAACTCGCCGAACTCAGCGGTGTGGCCGCGCGCACCATCCGCTACTACCACTCGGTCGGCGTGCTGCCCAAGCCCGGACGGGCCGGGAAGGAAGCGGTCTACGGGCCCGATCATCTGGAGCGACTGCGCGCGATCACCGCGATGCAGGCGCGCGGGCTGCGCCTGGACGCGATCCGGGAGGTGTTCGAGGCCGAGGTGCCCGGGGACGGCGACTGGCGCGAGGTCTTCGATCCGCGCTACAGCGGCGACCCCGAGGCCGGGACCGTCCTCGACGACGAGGGCCTGACCGCCTTGCTCGGCGATCGCCGGCCGGAGATCCTCGAGGATCTGATCGCGGCGGGCTACCTGGAACGGCAGGGCGAGCGTTGGCGGGTACCCGAACCGGCCATGCTCTCGGGCGCGCTGATCCTCTACGACGTCGGCACCGATATCGCGTTGTCGGGCGTGCTGCGCAAGCTGATTCGCACCCACATCGCCGCGCTGGCCGACGAGATGATCCGCGCGGTGCGCGAAGCCTCGGGCGCGGAGTACACCGGCGAGGGTGTGGGCTACGACCTGGACCGCTTCCGCGACCGGTTCCGGGCGGCAGCCCACGAGGTCGGCGGCGCCACGCTGGTCGAGGAGATCGAACGCGCGGTGCGCGAACTCGACCGCTGACTCACCCGGACGCGACGGTCACGGCGCGTCGCGCAGCCGGTCGCGTTCGGCGGTGAGTTCGGCGTTGGAGTTGCGCAGTTCGGTGTTCGCGTCCTCGAGATCGAGGATCCGCGCGATCGCGGTGAGATTGATTCCCTGACCCGCCAGTTCGGCGATGCGTGCCAATCGGGCGAGGTCGTCGTCGCTGTAGCGGCGGGTCCCGCCGGCACTGCGGGCCGGGGTGACCAGCCCGTGCTGCTCGTACAGGCGCAGTGAATGCGCACCCATCCCGGCCAGTTCGGCGGCTACCGAGATCCCGTACACCGCCTGCCCCGGACCCGGCCGGTGATCACTGCCGCCGCTGGTCAGGGGGTCGTGTCGATCCGGCATTCCGCTCCTTCTTTCTCGATGTCACCAGATTACCTCAGCAGGACACTTGCACTCGACTCTCTCGAGTGCTAAAACAAATCTAAGCCAGATGGCAGAGGTTATCTACACCACCGAGAGAACCACCTAGAGAGAATGGAGTGAGTGGAGGTGGCGACCATGCTGATGCGCACCGATCCGTTCCGGGATCTGGATCGCCTCACCCAGCAGATGTTCGGCACATCGGCCCGCCCGGCAGCCATGCCGATGGACGCCTGGCGCGAAGGCGATGACTTCTACGTCGAACTCGACCTGCCCGGTGTCGACCCCGAATCCCTGGACGTGGACATCGAACGCAATGTGGTGACCGTGAAAGCGTCACGCCCGCAACTGGATCCGGACCGGTCGATGATCGCCGCGGAACGCACCCGCGGAGTGTTCTCCCGCCAGTTGTTCCTGGGGGAGGACCTCGACACCGACGCCATCCGCGCGGACTACCGCGACGGGGTGCTGCGTCTGGTGATCCCGGTCGCGGAGAAGGCCAAGCCCCGCAAGATCGAGATCAACCACCGCAACGGCGAGCATCAGGCCATCAACGCCTGAGCGCCGGTTCGGATTCCGTCCGTCGACGGGTGAGCCCGGCTGTGGTTCCTCCGGGCTCACCGGGTCCTTGCACCGCATCGAACACGATCGATTCATGAGGAGGGAGAACCATGAGCAGCACCGCGATCTTCGCCCTGGCAGGCAGCGACTTCGACCGTGCCGACCAGAACCTTCTCGTCCACGACCGCGACCTCGAGGCCGGACTCGATCCCACCGCGCTGGTACCGCCGCCGGAAACCGTGCGCGGCGCATTCGAGCACGCCGCACTCACCGACCGTATCGACCAAGCCTGGATCACCCCACTGGACTGCGATGACGACTACGCCAACCACGATGCCGACTGACAGCCCGATCCACGCCGCCTCCCGGTGCGAACCCCACAGCCTCGACGCGGGGCACCTGCCGCAGTGGGAGCACGGCCACGTCGCCTGGTTCAACACCGAGAAGGGCTTCGGGTTCCTGACACCCGATTCCGGTCCCGCGGTGTTCGTGGACTATCAGGTGATCGAGGTCCCCGGATTCAAGACCCTCCGCGCCGGGCAGCCGGTGGTGTTCACCGCCACCGACACCGATCGCGGCCCGGAGGCCACCCGCGTCGTGCCCTACACCCGCACCGCCAACGCCCTGCCCGTGCCCGGGCCGGGTACCGGGCGATCGCCGCGAACCCGGTCCGATCGGCCGTACCGGTCCCGCTGCCGGGCGCGCGCCGCGTGACCGCACCACAGTTCCTGACCAGCACAACCAAACTCCGGTAATCGCCATGACTTCCACGCATCCGCCCCAGGCGAGCGGCCACTCGCGCCCTCGCACCACCGCACGCCGGATACCCGCCGCCGCAATCGATCCCGACGACTCCTCGGTGGTGTATTGGCCCGACCCCAGCCCGCTGCACCCGTGGTGGGACACGATCATGCAGCCCGTCATGCCCGCCGATCCGGCGGCGCCGCGCTCACCCGACCCCCGCCATCCGCACGCCCGCAACCCCTATGTGCGCCGCTCCCGACCGGCCGCACGCCCGGTCACCGCTCACTGAACCGATATTCGGGCCGCCCGCAATGCGGGCGGCCCGAAATGCTGAGCGCTCCGTTGTCCTACTGCCGGAACGGCATCACGGTGCCGGGGTGGCGGTGGGGACGGTGACGGGGGAGTCGCAGCTGGCGGGCGGGTCCACCAGCTGGCAGTCGGAGGGGAAGCGGACCGGCTCGTAACCCTTGGGGACTCCGCCGGCGGTGATGATCTGCCGGTAGGTGTCCACGGCGTCGGTGGGCTTGCGGGTCAGACTCGGGTCGGTGAGCACATCGACGGTGTAGAGCCCGAAACGCGGTGTGTAGGAACCCCACTCGTAGTTGTCGGTGAGACTCCAGTAGTTGTAGCCGACCAGGTTCATGCCGTCGGCCTTGGCGCGCTGCAGCCAGTAGACGGTGTCGCGCAGGTGATCCGAGCGGGTGTAGCCGTCGGCGCGGGGCTTGCCGTCCTCGGTGGGCATGCCGTTCTCGACGACCCACAGCGGCTTGCCGGGGAACTGGCGCGAATAGTGTTGCAGCGCATAGTAGATGCCCTCGGGCCGGATCGGCAGCTCCCACATGCCCGCGGGCGGGGCGGCCGAACCGTCGGGCAGATTCACGGTATTGGACTTGGGCGGCTCGTAGCCGAAGTAGTAGTCGACCCCGATGAAGTCGAGCTTGTCGCCGATGCGCTCCATGAGCGGCCCGTTGACCTGCGACTCCGCGCCCGCCACATAGCCGACATTGCTGGTGACCAGCGCCTTGGGCTGCACCTGGTGGATGTAGTCGTAGATCTGGTTGTGCACCTCGGCGACTTTGTCGAGCATGGCGTCGGCGTCGGTGTCGTTCTGGCGCACCTCGTGCATGATGTAGGCGACCGGCTCGTTCACGGTGACCCACACCGGATTTCGCGAGGTGTAGCGGTCGACGACCTTGCGGGCATTGGCCAGCCAGTCCTCCACCATGCCCGGATTGCGCCAACCGCCGCGGTCGGCCTCCCAGCCCGGATACACCCAATGGTCCAGCGTCAGCATGGGTTCCATGCCATTGGCCACGATATCGTCGACGACCTGGTCGTAGAAGGCGAACCCGTCCTCGTCCCAGACCCCCGGTTCGGGTTGCAGGCGCGCCCATTCGATGCCGATGCGGAACACCTTGGAACCCAGGCTGGCGGCCAGCGCGATGTCGTTCTGGAAGCGGGAGCGGAAGTCGATGGAATTGCGGTAGCGGTCCCAGCCGCGATTGGCGTCGATGTAGTGCATCCAGTTGCTGTCGGGCGCATGGCCCTCGGACTGGAAGCCGGAGGCGGCGACACCCCACAGGAAATCCGAACCCAGCCCGCCGTGCGCGCCCGGTGCGGCGGGGGGAGCGACCGGGGTGGCTTGGGCGACACCCGCGACCGGCAGCAGCGTCGCGGCCGCGGCGAGCCCGGCCAGGACGAGGGCGTGCAGGGGTCTGCGCATCGGGTGTCCTCCTCCGGGACGGATGGTCGGAATGTCCCGATTCGGAGCGTAGCTGTCAGTTAGCTGAATTCCGGGTCAGCGGAGGGCGTGTCGCACTGTCCGGTTCGTCCGGTCAGCCGCCGGTCGCGGCCGGGATTTCCGGTCCGGAAAACCGGCGCGAGGCCCTCACCAGCCGCTTTGCCCGCCCACCCGCGACGACCGGTATCGCTGTGTGCTCCGCCACGCCTACCTTTCGAGGGGTACCGGCCTGTGGCCCAAGCAGTTTCAGGAGGGGGAGCCACAGTCCGGTGCAATCGGCCAGAGAGCTGGACGTGGTCGAGCGCCTTCGGTCCTACCCCGGGACGCTGACCGGGTCGACGCAGCTGTCGAGGGCGTCGACCAGCGAGCAGGTCGCCGGCGGCCGGGTGGGCAGATACCCGGCCGGGACGCCGGCCTCGTGGGTGATGGCGCGGTAGGCGTCCACGGCGTCGGTGGGGCGGCGGGTCAGGCTCGGATCGGTGCGCACGTCCACGGTGTAGAGCCCGAAACGCGGTGTGTAGGAACCCCACTCGTAGTTGTCGGTGAGACTCCAGTAGTTGTAGCCGATGACGTTCATGCCGTCGGCCCTGGCGCGTTGCAGCCAGTAGATGGTGTCGCGCAGGTCGTCGGCGCGGGTGTAGCCGTCGGCGCGGGGCGCGCCGTTGTCGGTGGGCATGCCGTTCTCCACGATGTAGAGCGGCTTGCCCGGGAAGCGATCGGCGAAATGGCGCAGCGTGTAGTAGAGGCCGTCGGCCTGCAACGGCAGCTTCCACAGCTCGTTGGCGGCGAAGGCGGTGTACCGGGCGGCGGTGTCGGGGGACAGGCCGTAGTAGTAGTCGATGCCCACGAAATCGAGCTTGGCGGCGATGAGATCGAGCACGCCGCCGTTGACGAGCGGGTCGGCGGCGGGCACGTAGGCGACATTGCTGGTCACCATGGCGCCGGGTTGGCGGGCGTGGATGTAGTCGTAGATGCCGTTGTGCGCCTGGGCCAGCCGCGCCTGCATGGTGAGGATGTCCGCGGCGGGCAGGCCGCCGTTGCGGACCTCGTTCATTATGTAGGCGAAGGGCTCGTTGATGGTCACCCACATCGGGTCCGCCGCCGCGTAGCGGTCCACCACCGTGCGCATATTGGTCAGCCAGTCCTCGACCATGCCCGCGCGGGCCCAGCCGCCCTGATCGGCCTCCCAGCCCGGGTACACCCAGTGATCGAGGGTGATCATCGGGCGCATGCCCGCCGCCCGGATCGCGGCGATCACCTTGTCGTAGAAGGCGAATCCGGCCTCGTCCCAGGTCCCCGGCTGCGGCTGCACGCGTGCCCATTCGATGCTGAGCCGGTAGGTGTTGACGCCCAGATCCTTGGCCAGCGCGATATCGGAGGCGTAGCGGTCGTAGAAGTCGACGCTCTCGCCGTAGGGGTCGTAGTCCGGGTGGGTGGCCACGTACCGCCGCCAATTGCTGTCCGGCGCATGGCCTTCGTTCTGGAATCCGGCCGCGGCCACACCCCAGGAGAAGTCCGGGCCGAGTCCGGGCAGGCCCGCCGGCGGTGGCGTCGCGGTGGCCGGTGTCGTGCTCGCGAGCAGGGCGGTCGCGGCGGCGGCCAGGGCGGCGACGGCATGGCGGCGGGTGTACGCGCGCATGGGCACTCCTCGTCCGGCGGACTACGAATTGGGCAGGCGTCCGGCATTATTGCCGACCCGCGCCCACACCAGCCGCGGTTCCCGCGAATCGGACGGGTCGGGCGCGTCGGACAAATAGCGGGCGGCCAGTGCGCTCGCGTCCAGCTCCTCGAGGACCGACCAGCCCGAGTCGCGCAGCAGGCGGTCGATGCGGCCCGCCTGCTCCGGCACGATGTCGAAGACGATCTCCGCACCCGCCGAACACGCCTGCAGCAGGCGCAATCTCGCATCGAGTGCCATGACCGAGCCACCGAGATGAACGGCGAAGGTGGCGCAGCGGGTATCGAATCCCGCTGCCTGCAGGGCGATATCGGGCAGGGCGGCCGCGACGCGGTGCACCCGGACCTCGGGGTAGGGATTGTGCGAGGCGAAGGTGTCGAGCGCGCTGCCGAACAGCACCAGTTGCCGGGTGCCCGCGGACACCGCGTCGGCGAGGCGGTCCTCGGCGTAGCGGCAGCGCGCCACCCCGAGCAGCCGCCGCCGCACCCGAACGCAGCGGGCGCGCGCGGTCTCCGCGCCGGACACGGTCGCGACTCTCATTCGCCGGGCTCGTCGTACGGATCCCGGTCCCCGCGGTGGCCCTCGGGTCCGGGGTGCGGACGTCCGTGCGGCCCGCCGGGCGGCCGGTGGCCGTGGCGTTCGTGTCCGCCGAAGGGCCAGCCCGGGATCTTCCCCATGCCCGGAATCTTGCCCATACCAGGCAGTTTCGACCAGTCCGGCATATCCGGCATCGGGGGCATCTCGGGCATGGGCGGGATCTCCGGCATCGGGATCGGCGGAATCTGGAACCCGCCGCTCGCACCGCCGAAGCGCTGGAAGGCGGCTTGCCGTGAGGTGCCGAAGATCTCACCGATCTCGGCCCAGGTGCGGCCCTCGTCGCGGGCCTGGCGCACCAGCGAGCGCAGCACATCGTCGACGACCCCGTCGAGACTGCGCGCCGCGCGCAGCGCCGCCATGACCGACGGTGCGGGCTTGCCCTCGGCGGGTCGCAGCACCTCGGTGACGAATTCGGCATTGGTGGACAACAGTTTTGCCAGGATCGCGCGCTCGTCGGCGGGATCTCTGTGCTGGGAATCACTCATGTGTCAAGGATGCGTTTACATCAAAGAGCCTGTCAAGGAACGATTTACACACTGGCGAATACTGGCCATTAGCTGAAAGAGGGGCACCATGTTTGCCGCCGCTATAACGTGTTCGTCAGCGATCAGGAGGTGCAGGGTGAGGACACCGACGATATGACCGATCCCGAGAGATATTCGGTCGACCATGAGCTGTTCGAGCTGGTTCGGAAGGCCGGATTCGAGGGGCCCGCCTGGAAACTGTTGGCGGACAGACTGGTTCGCCACGGGTTGGCGGTACTGGGGCCGTGGATCCGCAGCGGGTGGGTTTTCACGGTGGCCGAGCAGAAGCGGATGCCGCTACGCCCGACGCCGCAGGAGCGGCTGCTGGTGGAGACCCGCTTCGCCGAGGACTTCGTGCAGGAGACCGTCACCCGGGCGCTGGAACGCTTCCGGCGCAACGCGATCGACGGCGACGGCTGGGATCCGGATCTGGGCAGCAGCCTGGCCAGCTATTTCATCGGCGCGTGTGTGATGGCGTTCGTGGAGCAGTTCCGCCGCAGCCGCCGCACGGGGGATCTGTACCAGTTCCAGAGTGCCGCCTCGGTGGCCATCGTGACCGAGGACGGCCCGGATCTGATGGACGTGCTGGCCTCCACCGAGGACGTGGCGGGTTCGGTGGTCGACCGGTTGGCGTTCCGCAGCCGCCTGGCGGGTCTGAGCGACCGTGATCGCGGCCTGGTGTGGGGTAAGGCGATGGGCCTGCGCGGCAGCGAGATCCAGCACCTGTTCGACTTTCCGTCGGTCAAGGCCGTCGAAGCGCGCTGGGCCCGCCTGAAACAAGACCACGGCTGGATGACCGGCCTCGACGGCAAGGAGACGGACCGATGAGCCACGACCACGCCCCCGACCTGGTGGCGCGCGTCGCCGAACTGCTCGATCAATCCTCGTTGAACGAGCCCGCCCTGCAGCGGCTCTACGCCCGCATCCCGCGCCGCGCCGCCGAACTGCACACCGCGCGCACCTCCGTGCCGCCGGTGCTGCCGAATTTCGCGGCGCGCCTGAATTCCCTGTTCGCCACCGTGCGCGCGCCCGGCGAGCGGGTGCACACCAATGGCGAAGTGGCCGCGCAACTCACGGCCTGGGGCCACCCCATCTCCAAGCCCTACCTCAGCCAGCTGCGCTCGGGCCTGCGCACCGACCCGTCGGCCGAAACCGTCGCCGCCCTGGCCCGCTACTTCCGCGTCGGCCCCGGCTACTTCGCCGACGACACCGAGACCTCCGCCGCCGAGGCCGACTACGCCCTGCTGACCCGCCTGCAATTCCACAGCCTGCGCGAGCTCTCCACCCGCGCCTTCGACCTGAGCGAGGAGTCGCAGAACCTGCTGGCCGTCATGGCCGACCGGCTGCGCATCACCGAGGGCCTGCCGGAGGTGGGTACCGGCGGCACCGAATGATCCCTGGAGCGGCGGGGGACAGCGCGACGATATTTCATATATTCTGCCGTCGCGTGGTCCGGTAAAAGCCCTGGTCTGGCACTGTAATCGGGTGACCGACCATGAACTTCCGGTGATCGACGCCGTCCGTGAGCAGAGCGCGCCCGAGGGTGCGGAGATCTCACTGGCGCGGCGGTCCGTCGCCGAGTTCGCGGGGACCGCCGCACTGGCCGCCGTCGTGATCGGGTCCGGTATCGCCGCCGAGCAGCTGTCGCCCGGTGATATCGGATTGCGGCTGCTCGAGAACTCCACCGCCAGCGCCTTCGGCCTCGCAGTGCTGATCCTGGCGTTCGGCCCGATCTCGGGCGCGCACTTCAATCCGGTGGTGTCGCTGGCCGATTGGCTGGGCGGGCGCCGCCGGGGCACCGGGCTGAGCACGCGTGAACTGGGCGCCTACATCGCCGCACAGTGCGGCGGCGGGATCTTCGGCGCGCTGCTGGCCAACGCCATGTTCGACCGAGCCGCCCTGCAGATCGCGACCCAGCACCGCGTCACCGGCGGGCATCTGCTCGGCGAGATCCTCGCCGCCGCAGGGCTGATCACCGTCGGCTTCGCCGCGGCCCGTCACGGGCGCGGCGTCACCGCCATCGCCGTGGCCACCTACATCGGTTCGGCCATCTGGTTCACCAGCTCCGGCTCCTTCGCCAATCCGGCCCTCACCCTGGGCCGCATGCTCTCGGACTCCTTCACCGGTATCGCCCCGGCCTCGGTCCCCGCTTTCATCGCGGCCCAGATCCTCGGCGCCCTGGCCGGTCTCAGCCTCATGACCCTGCTGTACCGGCCCGCCGCCGACCGCTAGTCGCTGCCGCGCGTGGTCGTGGGCGCGGCGAAGGACGTGCGGTCCCCGGACCAGCCGTCGGCCGGGACCAGCTGCTCGAGTTCGGTGAGATCCTCGGCGCTGAGCTCGATCGCGGCGGCCGCCGCGTTCTCCAGGATGCGCGCGGCGCGGCGGCTGCCGGGGATCGGGACCACGTCCGGGCCCTGGGCCAGCAGCCAGGCCAGGGCGAGCTGCCCGGCCGAAATGCCGAGGCGGTCAGCCAGATCCCGCAGCGCGGCGACCTGGGCCAGGTTTTCGTCGAGGTGCTCGCCCTGGAAGCGCGGGTCATTGCGCCGGAAATCGCTGGTCGCGACGGTCGTGGAATCGAGTGTGGCGGTGAGCAACCCGCGCCCGAGCGGGCTGTAGGGCACCAGACCGACGCCGAGTTCGCGGGCCACCGGCACGATGTCACGCTCGGGTTCGCGCCACAGCATCGACCATTCGAACTGCACCGCCGCGATCGGATGCACGGCCGACGCCTCGCGCAGCTGCTCCGGGGTCGCCTCGGAAATCCCCAGGTGCCGCACCTTCCCGGCCGCCACCAATTCGGCCATCGCGCCGATGGTTTCGCCCACCGGCACCTCCGGATCGATCCGGTGCAGGTAGTACAGGTCGATCACCTCGCGCCCGAGCCGCTCCAGCGACGCGTCGCAATATCCGGCCACATGCTCGGGCTTGCCGTCGAGCCCGACGCCGGTCTCGGTCCTGATAATCCCGAACTTCGTGGCCACCGCGACATCGAAGCCATCCAAGGCCCGGCCGACCAGTCGCTCGTTGTGCCCGCGCCCATAACTCATGGCCGTATCGAACAGGGTGATCCCCGCCTCGACGCCCGCCCGGATCGCCGCGGTCGATTCCGCGTCGTCGGCCTCCCCGTATCCCTGGGAGAACCCCATGCACCCCAATCCGATCCCTGACACCGACAGACCGTCCCCGAGCCGCTGTTCACGCATACCGCCCATGCTGGCAGCCGCCGACGAGCCCGACCAATCGGATTTCCGATCAATTCCATTGATTCCCAGATGGATCGGAATCCACCGCGACCGGCGTGAGCTGGGAGATTGCTGGCGGGCCGGGTGCGGCGGGCCGGGGCGGTCGATCGTCGGCAAGGTCGGCCGACGGACTGATGGTCGCATGACCAGGTGCCCTCGCGTGGACCTCGGGTTCGATCCGACCGGTCGCCCGGGTTCTTCCGCAGCGAGGATTCGCACTGAAATGCGGTGAGCTGCACGGGCTCCGGGTTGCGGTTTGCTCGGAGATACCGAAAGGTAAGGGGAGACAGACGATTCTGCTATGGTGGCTCCGCCGATTTCAGGATCGGCCGGACGACAAGAGAATTGATGAATCAAGACAACGCCGTGCTGCTTTCCTGGGTTCTCGCCGCTGTGCTGCTGGTGGCCGTGGTCGGGCTGCTGTTGTTGTGGCGAGCCGTTCGCATCGAACGCGGACGGATTGCCGCACTGCGCGCCGACCAGGCCGAGCGCGATGCCGCGGTCGAGGAGATGATCGCCAACCTCACCGACAATGTGGTGCCCGCCATCGGTGCGGCCGTGCGCCGCTCGGACCCGGACAATCCGACCGTGGATCTGCCCGTCGTCCTCGAGCAATCGCGCATCGCCGAGCTGGTGTGGCAGTGGACCGCCCGCTGCGGCGAGGAATTGATGAAGGTCGCCGCCGAGACCCGCGACCGGGTCCGGCGCGAGGCCGAGTCCGAGACTCAGCTCGCGGTGGCCCAGATCGAATCCGAGCGGCAGGACGCGGTCGCGCAGGCCGAGGAACGTGCCCGCCGCGCCGAGGAGCTGGCCCAGCGCGCCGAGGAGAACGCGCAGGTGGCCATCGCCCAGGCCGAGGAGGCCTCCCGGGTCGCGGTCGCGCAGGCCGCGGAGTCCTCGCGGGTCGCCGTGGCCGAGGCCGCCGACGCGGCCCGCGCGCAGGTGGAAGCCTCGGCGCGCGAGGCCACCTCGGCCGCGGTGCGCGCCTTCGGCGCCTCGGTGGTGAGCCTGGGCGCGGATGTGAGCCAGGTGGTCAGCGCCGCACTGCGCCGGCACCGCAATGACGAGACCTTCGAAACCCTCACCCGCATCGACCATTCCGTGCAGCAGATGATCCGTCAGGCACAGTCCTATGTGATCGTCTGTGGCGGTCTGCCCGGCCGCCGCTGGCCGCAGCAGACCCTCACCGACGTGGTGGGCGGCGCGACCGGCCGCGTGCGCGACTACACCCGGGTGCGGGCCACCGAACTCGAGCGCCCGGTGGTGAGCCGCGTGGTCGAGCCGCTGGTGCACACCGTCGCGACCCTGCTCGACAACGCGCTGCGCTACTCGCCGCCGACCTCCTACGTGGACATCGGTTTCCAGGAGGGACACCACGGCGTCACGGTGATCATCGATGACGCCGGTGTCCGCATGAATCCGGAGCAGCTGGAGGAGACCCGCCGGGTGCTCGCCGGTGACCAGGTCGTCGACATCCACGCGCTGGGACCGACCCCGCGCGTCGGCTTCCCGGGCGTCGCCGCGCTGGCGCGCCGCTACGGCTTCTCCGTCTACATCGACGGTCCCAATATGTACGGCGGCATGCGCGCCATGGTCTTCATTCCGGAAGCCCTGCTGGCCGCGCCCGCGCCGATCGCGGTGGCCACCCCGGCCCCCGTGCCCGCACCCGCTCCGGCTCCCGCGCCGGAGCCGGAACCCACGCTGGTGGCCATGGATTCGGTGCCTTCCGACCTCACCCCCGGCGGCCTGCCCAAGCGGCGCCGCCGATCCGCGACGGTGTCCGTGGCGGCCACCGTCCGCGCGGTCACGACGGAATCCGGTTCCGCGCGACCCGATATCGCCGCTGCCTGGTACAGCGGCTCCCAACGTGGCCGAGCGGCCGCGTTCGAGCACTCCGAAGGGATGACATCGTGACCGGTACGCCCGCGACGGCCGTGAGTGAAACCAACCGGCTTGCTTGGTTGCTCGAGGATCTCGAAGCGCCCGGGGTGCGGTTCGCGGTGCTGCTATCGGAGGACGGGTTACGGATCGCCCACACCGGCGGGGTGAGCATCGACGATGCCGAACGCTTCGCCGCGGCCGCCTCGGGCCTGCGCGCCCTGGGCAAGGCGCTCGCCGAATTCTGCGGCGGCACCGCCGATAACGCGGTGCGCCAGAACATGACCGAGTACGCCGACGGGATGATCTTCATCACCGCCGCCGGAGCCGGTGCGCTGCTGGGAGTTTCGACCACCCAGGACGTGGACGTCAGCCTGGTCGCGCACCGGATGAACGAACTGGCCGGACGGGTCGGACGCGAACTCGGCAGTATGTCGCGGACCAGGGCCGACCTGCCGCGCGCATGAGCCGGCCGCGGCGCGACCCCGATCTGGTCCGGGCGTATGTGCGCACCGGCGGCCGGTCGCGTCCCACGCGGGCGCTCGATCTGGTCAGCCTGGTTGTCGCGGTGGCCGATCCGGCCCCCGGCGCGTCCCCCGACGCCCGCCGCATCCTCGGGCTCGCCCGGCGCGGCGTCCTGACGCTCGCCGAACTGGCGGCCCATCTGGATATGCCGCCCTCGGTGGTGAAGATCCTGGTCGCCGATCTGCTCGACAGCGGTCACCTCAGCATCCCGACCCCGGCGCAGGAACTGCCGGGACAAGCTCTTCTGGAGGAGGTACTCCATGGACTCCGCGCTCTCTCCGCATGAGCGCGTCGTCGACTATGTGCCGCAGACCGTCACCCGCACCGTAAAACTGCTGGTGGCCGGGAACTTCGGCGTCGGGAAGACCACGTTCGTGGGCAGCGTGTCCGAAATCAAGCCGCTGCGCACCGAGGAGACGATCACCGAGGCCAGCGTCGGCGTCGACGATATGGCCGGACTACCGGGCAAGACCACCACCACGGTCGCCATGGACTTCGGCCGCATCACGCTGAATCCTCGCCTGGCCCTGTACCTTTTCGGCACCCCCGGTCAACGCCGCTTCGTCCCCATCTGGGAAGATCTGGCCGTCGGCGCACTCGGCGCACTGGTCCTGGTCGACACCCGCCGCCTGGAAAAGGCCGACGAATCGCTATCCATCCTCGAAGAGCGCGGCGTCACCTACGCCGTGGCCGTCAACGACTTCGAGGGCGCCCCCCGCTACCCCCTCGACGAAGTCCGCGCCGCCCTCGACCTCGACCCCGGCACCC